>NZ_JADPKQ010000127.1:0-3443 GCF_023074015.1 Bradyrhizobium sp. 142 | reverse complement strand
ATTATGTGCACCTCGTGATTATGCGCAGATTGCTGAGGCAGGAGGCTTTAACCGTCGGATTCTCGGACGACTTCCGGCTGGCGAACTGCGCATAACTTCAGAGACTCATCAGGAACTGCATGAGCTGGTCCGGCGGACGATATCGACCTTGACTGGACGTCATGGGTTGCAGCCGGTTGAGTGTACGTTCCTTCATCGCGAGATCTGCTTGAAGGTACATATGCGTCGTCGCGGAACTCTCATGACCGAGCCACAGAGCGATGACGCTGATATCGACGCCGGACTGCAGGAGATGCATCGCCGTGGTGTGGCGGATGGTGTGAGGCGAAATCGAGCGGCTCGGGAGTTGCGGGTAACGTTCCGCCGCAGCCGATACCGCAAGTTCAAAGCGCTGGGTGACGTTTGAACGCGCCATGCGCCCTCCGCTTCGGTTCGGAAACAGGAAGTCCTCCTCGCTTGTGAAAGCCAGCCGACGTTTCCAGTTACGGATCAAGCTGACTGTCGTACGCCAAAGCGGCAGGCTACGGTCTTTACGTCCCTTACCATGCAAGTGTGCAACCGCCGCGCCATCGACGATAACCTCGCCGACGCGTAGGCTGATGGCTTCGGACACACGGGCGCCAGTGTTGTACATCAGGCTGAACAGTGTGCGGTCCCGTTCACCTGCCCAGGTCCGCGCATCCGGCGCGTCAAGAATCGCCTGCATCTCCTCGCGCGAGAGAAATCCCAGGACCGGCCGGTCGAACCGTTTCATCGGAATGGCCAGTGCCTGTTGGATGACGATGAGCGCAGTCAGGTCGTAATGGGCGGCATACTTCAGAAAGGAGCGAAGTGCCGCCAAGCGGGCATTGCGCGTGCGCACACCGTTGCTCCGTTCCTTCTCCAGATGGTCGAGGAAGTCCAGGATCAATTGCGCATCAAGATCGGCCAAGATCAGCCGGGTGGGCGCCTTGCCAATCTTCGCTTCGGCGAAGCCAACCAACAATCGAAAAGTGTCCCGGTAGGCTGCGATGGTGCGAGGGCTGACAGCTCGTTGGTTGCCCAGATGTTCGACAAAGAAGCGTTGAAGCAGGATGGGGAAGGACGGTGTCGGGTTGACATCAGACACGATAATCTCCTCCGACATTTGCTGCGAAAAGCTCGAAACGCCTGCCAGAGACCGCCATGAGTTCTGGGACGGCGGTCAGATACCAATAGGTATCGGAGATTTTGGCGTGGCCGACGTAGGTCGAGAGCGCTGCCATCCTATTGTCGATATCGGCGCCATGTTCGTGCCAAAGCTGAACGCGGCGGCAAATAAAGGTGTGGCGCAGGTCATGGATGCGCACTTCACGATGGCTGCCCCGCGGGGCCCAACCGAGTTTGGTACGAAGCTTCTGAAAAATCTTATTGATCCTCCGCTCCGCGATGAATCCGCCCTCTGAGGAGAGGAACAGCGGCGAATCCTTGGAGAGAGCGCCATGACGCGCACGAACCTCCAGATAGCGCCGCAACGCGGCTACGACGGTGGCATGCATAGGCACATGCCTGGACTTACGGAACTTCGTATTACGAATCGTAAGGACCGCGCTGTCGAGATTGATATCGCCGTAGCGCAGCTGGAGTGCTTCCGAGCGTCGTAGCCCCGTAGCCGCGATCAGTCCGAAGATCGTTGCGTATGTCGCTGGTCGCAAACCGCCCTTGGGAGTCAGCCGCGAAGCGGCAGCCACGAGATCGCATATCTCCTGCTCTGAATAGATATGCGGCGTGAGGCGTCGATGTGCACGACCAAAGATCGCGGTCTCAGGGAACTCAGTGTCGGGATCAACCCGCGTCAGATACCTCGCGAACGGGCGAAGGACCTCGAGGCGCCGGGCCCAGGAGAGCGGGGTAGCTTTTTTGGCCTGGCCTTGCACCCAGTTCAGAACGACACCGTTGGTGAGTGGGCCGCGATGACCGTGTTGGTCTGCGAACAGGGCGAAAGCGGTGATGTAATGGCCCTCCATCCTGAGCTTAAAACCAAGGGCGCGGCGCTCGGACAAATAGTCCTCGGCCAACGAGAGCATCGTGCGTGCGTTGATCATTGTGCGCTCCCCGGCCAAGGCAGAGCCACAGCAGATAGATTGTTCAGATCAACCTTTGCATAGATGGCGGACGTGTCGAGGCTTCGATGCCGTAAGATGTCCGCAATCTCCTTCATCGGCGCGCCGGCGCGTAGAAGTCGGCTGGCAGCGCTGTGGCGGAGAATGTGGACCCCGGTTCGCGTCCATCCACATCTTCGGTAGCCGGCCAATACTGCGCGTACGACGCTCTTGGTTGTGATCGGTTTGTCGTAGGATGCGACGTGACGAACAAATACGGCTCGGTTTGCCGTCGTAGGACGCTCCTCACGCAGATAGGCCGCAATCGCCGCTCCTGTTGAGACTGGCAGGGGCAGACTATCAGCCCGTCGACTCTTGGTGCCGACAAGGTTGATTGTACCATTGGACCAGTTGATGTCGTTAAGTTGCAACTTGACGACTTCGCCGGATCGCAGGCCTAGATCGATTAGGCACCGCACCATCGCATAAGCTCGCAGGCGCGACGGAAACGACTGATCAAACGAACTCAGCAGTTGGTCGATCTCGGCGTCGGTCAGAACCTCTGGTAATGACGCCAACCGCCAGCGCGCGACTCGGGGAATTGCGGCCTTCAGTTCGCTCACCCGATCGCCGGATATACTGCGAAAGCGGAGATAGCAGGCAATGGTGGCGCCTATCGCGGCGATGGCTGCGGAGCCTCGCCCCTGCTCGCCGAGGATGAAGTGACGGACGGTCGTGGCTGTCGCCATCGAAATGGGCTGCTCGCCGACATGTTCGACAAGAAACTCCTCAACCACTTTGCAGCGCCGCCGACGGGTCCTGTCTGCCAAACCCCAGACGTCGCGCATGTGGATATCGAAACGCGTCAACTCCTGTTCGATAGTGGAGTTCCGAGCCGGATACTGCGGCACCACGCCGCCAGCTTTGAGTACCTCCAGAAGGTGGCCAAGTGCCGCCTGCAGGTCATGACGAATACGGCGGACCGGATCGGGGCAGACGCATGCCGGCAAGTGTTCCGAGAGAAAGCGAATGACGGCGACTTGGCCGATCGCTTCCAGGCGGTACCCCTCCTTTGTCAGCCAATGGGCGAAGTGCGCGATGCAGCACATGTAGGCGCGCTGGGTGCCCGGAGCATATCGCCTTCGTTGCAAATGCTCCCCATATTGCGAAACGTAAGGCTGGAGAATACTTCCTTCCAGCCAAGCGCGCGGCCGTGGCTGTATGACGATCATCTTTTGCATACTGATCTCCTATTGAGCTGATTACGCTCGATAGGAGACACGAGAATTATGCGCAGTTCGCCAGCCGGAAGTTGTCCGAGAATCCGACGGTTAAAGCCTCCTGCCTCAGCAATCTGCGCATAATCACGAGGTGCACATAATC
>NZ_JADPKQ010000042.1:0-3518 GCF_023074015.1 Bradyrhizobium sp. 142 | reverse complement strand
CTCGTGAGGGCCGCCCGGGCTTCCGCCGGCAGCTCCGGCCATGCTGGCGCGCCGATGGCGCCGTTCGACAGGCCGCTCCCGAACAGATCCATCTGCGGCTGCGGCCGCGGTTGTCGATTGTGTCGGTATCCGCTCCCTGGCATTGCCGTCTGTCGTGGCATCGGTCTCTCCCCGATTCTGGTCGTGAGAGGCTCTGGATGCGCTAGAAAGCAGGGCAGCTGATGGCGTTCGATCCTTCAACGCCAGATCGAGAAGCGCAGAAAGCGCTGCAAGCGCGTCGATGCTGACAAACGGCTGAGCTGCCAAAAGCTCGGGGTCACGGCATGCCGTCCGGTCGAACATCCATGCTGGAACCTCCAGCCAACGGTCTGCTTGCGACCCATCCAGCGTGCAGCGAAAAACAACATCACCAGCCTTGTCGACAGTCCCACGAACGTAAACTTGGCGACCAAACCAGGGATGATGCCGATAAAGAACCTCGCGAAGAACGGTCCTGTGGGCGTTCTCAAACCTTGTTGTACAACGGACAACGACCACATTCGAGCCTTGACGACCGCACCCCGGATCAAGCCTACTTCGATCTTCCTCCGCTCCGCGCGGCGGCCTAACCCCGGCAGAAGCTCCACCTATCGACGCGGAGATTCTGTTCAGACAACCGGGGCCAGCTCTATGAGCCAGATTAGTGCCGGCCTCGGACAAACAATGACAGAAAGTGACAGGGGCCGGTTGGGCCTGTTGTCACCGATAGATCAGTTTCGGGAGAAGATCACATTCCTTCAGGATCAGAATAGCTTCATTGGACCGTAGAGCTCCCCGATGAGCTACACCTCGGCGCTCGTCAAGGGGCAGTTCTTTCCCGTAATGTCTTCGCATGCGGCCATTCAACAGAAGTTGAGTTCTGCTTGTCCATTGGATCCTGTCACTGTCTACAATTGCGGTCGACCTACCACGCCCATGATGGCTTCACATCTCTGCAAGGGGCGTCCCCTTTAGGGCTGGTTAAGAATCCTAAGTCAACAATTACGGTCGTAGTCCACGCGACCTATTTAAACGGTGTTACTGCCTCACCACTACCCACAACGCAACGAGCCTTTTCAATTACATTATCATCTCCGTTGCGCCTGCACTCTCGCCATGGCGCCACCATCCTATGTTCGCCCTCAATTTGTGGCCAGCGATTTGAGCAACATCAGCCACCCACAAATGCTGAAGAAGGAGATCCAAAATGCTTTCCGTCGCTATTGGAGTTTCGTCTATCAAACCATCGTGCCCCATCAAATGGGATGGGTTGTCTCTCTCCGAAGGTCCGAGGATCTTGGTTTGACACCCTACATGAATGACCCGCTTTGCCAATGGCCAGAGAGCATCCTAGATAAGGTCCCGGTCTTGTACATTTACCTGCCGGCTGAAAATGCGCGGCAATGTGCTCTAGCTCAGTGGCTCCCGCCTGTGCGGGCCATAAACACAAAGCCGTATGACACGAAGACCTCCATTCCAAGTATATTAGAAATGTATAACAGAGATCAGTCCAACCACGTCGAGGAGGCCCACCTGAAATACTTCGTCGCTGTCGCTCCGACAGACTGGTTCGGGCTCAACGAGCAGACTGGCTTATACTCTCGCAACGCGGCGGGCCCGTTTGATGTGGTGGCCTTTGGACCGGCGCTGTTTCGTGAAGAGTAGTGGGGCCCCTATGAGATAGGACGTGTGTTGCGAAACCTTTGAACCTGGCCTATGCGCCGAGTTGTCTTCTGCATTTGTTTTGTTATGTCATAGGAATGTGTTGTATGTCGTCTCATGTGTTCGCTGACTTTGTTGTTGTGTGGGTTTACCTACACGAGCATTGTTCATGTGTATGATCGTGTTTATTTAATGAATAAGCCAGGTTTTCTACCAATAAGCAGTTTTAAGTTATGCTCGATTACTTCAGAAATATAAGTGTGTTCCGAACAACAATCGAAATTGAGTGCCAGCCACGCGGATAGCCGCGCTGCTTCTTGCACTGCATCGAGCCGGCGGAGCCAAGGCCGGGGACCAAGGGGAACGAGGGCCAGCAAAGCACGCACCGGGCACAGCACCGGGCTCGCGTGACCCAAGCGCTGGACCGCGTACGGAAAGCTGCAAGGCTGAAGAAGAAGGAACGGTTCACCGCACTTCTCCACCATATCACTGTCGATACACTCCAGATGGCGTTCTATGCGCTTCGGCGCAAAGCCGCCCCCGGCGTGGATGGCATGACGTGGCAGGACTACGAGGCCGACCTTGAGCCCCGGCTCAGGGAACTGCACGAACGGGTCCACCGGGGAGCGTACCGGCCGCAACCGTCACGCCGGACGTACATACCGAAGGCGGATGGGAAGCAGCGGCCGCTGGCGATCGCGGCTCTGGAAGACAAAATCGTCCAGGGCGCGACCGTCATGGTGCTTAACGCCATCTACGAAGGCGACTTCGTCGGCTTCTCCTATGGGTTTCGACCCGGCCGGGGGCCACACGATGCGTTGGACGCCCTGACGGTAGCGATCACCACGCGGAAGGTGAACTGAATACTTGACGCCGACGTGCAAAACTTCTTCGGAAGTGTGAGCCAGGACTGGCTAGTCCAGTTTTTGGAGCACCGCATCGGTGACAAGCGCATCATCCGCCTGATCCGTAAATGGCTGAGGGCGGGTATCCTCGAAGACGGGGTCGTAACCGTGGACGACAGGGGCACGGGGCAAGGATCGGTGATTTCGCCGCTGCTCGCCAACGTTTACCTGCACTACTGTTTCGATCTTTGGGCCGAACGCTGGCGACGGCAGGAGGCCCACGGCGATATGATTATCGTGCGCTATGCGGATGATCTGGTGGCCGGCTTCGAGCATGAGGACGACGCTCGTCGCTTCCTTGATGCGATGCGTGAACGGATTGAGGCATTCGCGTTGACGCTCCATTCGGACAAGACCCGCCTGATTGAGTTCGGTCGCTATGCGGCGACCAATCGCAAGACACGCGGGCTCGGCAAACCGGAGACCTTCATGTTTCTGGGCTTCATCCACATCTGCGGTAAGTCACGCCGGGGAAACTTCCTGCTCGAAAGGAAGACCCGTCGCGACCGTCTGCGGACGAAGCTTCAGGACATCAAGGCAGAGCTGCGGCGTCGAATGCACCAACCGATCCCCGTCCAGGGTAAATGGCTGAGACAGGTCATCACCGGCCACTTCGCCTACTATGCGGTTCCTGCAAACGGGCGGGCGCTCTCAGCGTTCCGCTATTATGTGACCGACCTCTGGCGGCGAACGCTTCGGCGCCGCAGCCAACGAGCCGGCTTCACTTGGGATCGTATGACGAAGTTGGCGGATGACTGGCTTCCTCAACCCCGTATCCTCCATCCCTGGCCGCAACAGCGCTTCGCCGTCACACACCCAAGGTAGGAGCCGGATTGAACCGCCCCGGGTTTGCCGGAGGCTCCAACTCCTGAGAGGATGGAGCCATGACGAGCAAGACGACGAACAAGTTTTCACCCGAGGTCCGGGCCCGTG
>NZ_JADPKQ010000253.1:0-3541 GCF_023074015.1 Bradyrhizobium sp. 142 | reverse complement strand
GAAGAAGACGGTTTACCTCGCAGTCGGGTCAAACGATCGGATTTGCGAGACCTGACCTGAACCCGTCCGGACCGCCGCAGTGAAGCCGGCATCGGTGAGGTCGTAGAACCGCTGCTCCGCTCTGGCCAGTTCTTATGTGTCGTCAGCATTGAAATGGTGTCGGCTGTCGCCGCTTCGGTCCATCACGATCTGGATTGCCATGATCGTCCTCCTCGGATCGCTGGTGACCAAGGACCTCAATTGAGTATCCGGCCGAACTCGCAGACTTTCAAGAGTTCGTTGCAGCGGCAAGGGGAGAGCCGACGCATCACGCGATCCAGAACGATCTGCATCAATTATCGGGCGAGAGAAGAGCGCGACTGGACGATATCGCCCGACGGCGCGAACCGATGCGGCAGCCCAACCAGAGCAATCCTGCGGCATCGAGCCAGCCGGCCGACAATTCTCAAGGCAACAAGTATTGAGGAACGTGATGCTGAGCCCCGCTTCGGCGGGGCTCATTTTGCGCCGCGGTACAGCGGAGCGTTGCAAATCCCGGCCGGTCAATCGCATCCGTACGATCGACCGCGGCCGCAGCCGAAGCTGTCCGTGGCGAGAAGGCCATTCGAGTGACAGCTCGCGTTCGACTGCCACGTCTTCCTGAAGAACTCACGGGCTTCGGGATTGCCTATCTCAAGTTGCTTCCCGACTGAGGCTCATGAGGGCTTCGTATGCCAGTTGGCGGCCGCCAGCGCCAGGCCGGAAACGCTGCTCGCGACTCTGATCTCTGCTCTGCTCAGAAGAACCCGGAACCGGGCGTGCCCCCCTCCATGTACGCATCCTCCGACACCTGCTATCGGCCTCGGAAGGGAGCAAAGGCATCATTCTCCTTTCCGCAAATGCCAAGGCTGCACCACGACAGTCCATTCGGCCTCGCCGGCACATGGGCTCGAACGCGGAGGCCTCTATTCAAAAGGAACGATTGCGCTTTGCCCTTCGTTTGTACACCGGAGGACAAACGCCATGAACGTGTTGGATGAGGATACCAAGTCGCTTTGGATGGAGACATTCATCCCGGCGGCTTCGCGCTTTTCGGGTCAGGAACGTGCCGATATTGGCGTGGTCGGCGCGGGCATCGCCGGTCTGTCGGTGGCGTACGAACTGGCCGCGCGCGGGCGCTCGGTCATCGTACTCGACCGCGGTCGCATCGGCAGCGGAATGACGGCGCGCACCACTGCGCATTTGGCGACAGCCCTGGACGACGACTACAAGGAGTTGATCAGGATTCGGGGTGAGGATTGCGCGCGGCTGTATTACCAGAGCGTCGCCGCTGCGATCGACCGCGCGCAGGCGATCCAATCCGCCGAGGGAATTGACTGCGATTTCCGCCGCGTCGATGGTTATTGGGTGTTGGCGCCGGAGACAATGCCATCGCATCTGGACGAAGAATTCGAAAGCTGCAGGAAGCTGGGAATCCCCGTCGAGCTTTGCAGCGATCCGACTCTCATCCATCACGGCGGTCTTGCGCGCTCGCTTCGTTTCCCCCGGCAGGCGCGCTTTCATCCGACCAAATACCTTGCCGGATTGGCAAAAGCGCTGCATCGGCGCGGCGCCAGGCTCTACGGTGACACTTGCGTCGAGACGATCGAGCACGGCCGCGGAGAAATCGTACTCAAGACGTCAGGCGGTGAGGTGCGGGTCACGGACGTCGTCGTCGCGACGAACTCGCCCGTCAATCTACGCGTGGCGATCCATACCAAGCAGGCGCCCTACCGCACCTATGTGATTGCGGCCAAGGTCCCGGCCAGCTCGCTGCCGGATGCGCTGTATTGGGACACGCTCGATCCTTATCACTATGTCCGCCTGCAGCCACATTCGGCGGACGAGGACATCGTGATCGTCGGCGGTGAGGACCACAAATCCGGCGAGGCCGACGATGGTCAGGCGCGCTTTGCTGCGCTCGATCGGTGGACGCGGGCGCGGTTGCCGATGATCGGCGAGATCACCCATCGCTGGTCCGGCCAAGTGCTCGAACCCATGGACTTCACTGGCTTCGTCGGACGCAGCCCGGGCGAAGATCATGTTTACCTCGTCAGTGGTGATTCCGGACAAGGCATGACCAATGGCCTGGTGGCAGGCCAGCTAATTGCGGATCTGGTTACGATCGGCGGCAATAGCTGGGAGGCCGTCTATTTGCCCGAGCGCAAGATCTCCAAGAACATCACCACCTTCATCAGCGAGAACATCACGCCGCTGAAGAGCTTTGCAGAATATCTCGGCGCCGATGCAGTTGCCTCGGTGGAGCGGCTTCGCTTGGGCGAGGGCCGGCTCGTTCGCAGCGGATTGAAGAAGGTTGCCGCCTGCCGTGACCGCGATGGCGAATTGCATCTGTTGTCGGCAAGCTGCACTCATCTTGGTTGCGTCGTGCATTGGAACTCGCTGGAGCAGTGCTGGGATTGTCCCTGCCATGGGTCTCAATTCGCGCCGGACGGCACTGCGCTCAATGGTCCCGCCGTATCTCCGCTCGCGCCGGTGGAAATTCCGCCGAGTGTCCAAGCCGCGGAATAGCGACAGATGACAGCCGCGGAGGAAGAGGCCTGCCACATCGTTTGCTTCGGCGGGTCCCGCTCACGCGGCATGACATCGGCTCGTGTCCGACGGATCCTCGAGGGAATTCGGTGTGATCTACCCCGTAATGGGCAGCAAGGTTCGTTCCAAGCATTCGCTTACGTTGGGCGAGGATCATACAGCGGAAGGTTGATTGTCGATGACAAGCGGCGGAGCACGATCTGAGATCTTTATGGTGCGATCGCTTGAGCCAAAAATTGCTGGAGTTTCAGCAAGTCGCCTTAGAAGGCCAAGCTTTCCGGTCACCGTCCGGCCGACCAGAGCGGATGTCGTGGCCGCACGCTACATCGCCCGCAACACTGCGCCGGCTCCAGAGATGGTAGCCCCGCCCTGACTTGGGGCGCCGACGAGAAGGTCCTTCTGGTCCTGGCGGCGGCTTGTTGGCTTGCGTCGCGCGGGCGGGGAAAGCCGCTGCGGCGCGCCGGCAACCATGGGCTGCTGGTCACGGTCGCGGCATCGCTGCTGCCTCACGGTTTGAAGCGTCTCTTCGACCAGACCCGCCCGGACCGCAGAACTGTGGTCGGGCACCTCCATGGCGTCCCGTTTTCCGGGAAACGTGAGGATGCCTGGCGGGCTTGGCCGGCCGCTTGGTGGTGGCGGACGTGGTTCCGTGCTTCTGTCGTCCGGTCGCGATGTAGCCTTTGATCCGCCGCCGGCTCAGCGTGCGAAGATTGGCGGCCGAGCAGTAGCCTGCATCGGCCGAGACTTCGTCCGGATTGCGCTTGAGATTGGCCTTGATGCCGTCGAGCAAGGGAGCGAACTGCGCCTGGTCGCCCGAAGATAGCTCGCTATAAATCCAAACCATGAATAGCGCGATGAATATGCCGGAGGGAATAGAGCTGGTCCCGCTTGTCTGAACAGACTTTCCGCGTCGATAAGTGGAGCCTCTGCCGAGATTAGGCCGCCACGCGGAGCGGCGGAAGGTTGAAGTAGG
>NZ_JADPKQ010000250.1:0-3603 GCF_023074015.1 Bradyrhizobium sp. 142 | reverse complement strand
CGATTTCCAGCAAGCGTCATCTCGATAATGAAAAAATCGCTTGTCCATCTCATCCGTGGTGCGCAGGTGTTTCCAATGCTCTGCCGGGAAGTCGTAGAAAGCCAGCAGCGTGTCTCGATCCTTGCGCAGGCAGTCGGCCGCCTTCGCGTATTTGGGCGCGTAGCTCTCGATGAAGGCGTCGAACGCCAGCTCGGCTGTGGCCTTGGTTTCGGCCATCCAGATCTCCTGCAACGCGCGTTTGGCTTTCGGCTGCTGGCTCTTCGGCAGCCTGGCGAGCACGTTGGCGGTCTTGTGCACCCAGCAGCGCTGCTCGCGCGTTTTCGGCCAGACCTCGCCGGCAGCCTTCCAGAACCCGAGTGCGCCATCGGCGATGACGAGCTGCGGGGCCACGTCGAGCCCGCGCCGCTTCAGATCGAGCAGCAGATTGCGCCAGTCGTGCGCGCTCTCGCGGGCGCCATCGGTGAAGCCGACCAGTTCCTTGCGGCCTTCCGGCGTCGCGCCGATCAGCACGAGGATGCACTGCTTTTCGTCTTCGAGCCGCGCTTCGAGATGGATGCCATCAGCCCAGATGTAGACGTAGCGCTTGGCCGACAGATCGCGCTTCTGCCACGCGGCGTGCTCGTCGAGCCAGCCGTCCTTCAGTCGGCCGATGGAGGATGCCGACAATCCGGCAGCATCCTTGCCAAGCAGCGCCGCCAGCGCCTCGGAGAAGTCGCCAGTCGAAATCCCCTTCAGGTAAAGGATCGGCAGCAGCGTCTCGATCGACTTCGAGCGGCGCATGTAGGGCGGCAGGATCGACGGCGAGAACCGGATGCGGCCAGGATCGGCAGCCGGCGCCTCGCGATCGCGTACACGCGGCTGGCGGACGGCGACCGGACCGATACCGGTCATCACCTCGCGCTTCGGCAGGTGGCCGTGGCGGACGACGCGCTGGTGGCCGTCCTGGGTCTTCAAATCGGCATGCTGGCCGAGAAAGTCCGCGACCTCGGCTTCGACCGCCTTGGCGAGAAGGGCACGTGCCCGTTGCGCAAGACTTCTGTGAGTTGATCGTCGAAGATTCCTGGCTGAATCAGCTGGATGACGTTATCGTTGGACACGGCATATCGCTCCTTCGGTGGAGAAGTGGAGGCGTCAAGCACCCCCACGATATGCCGCCTTCCCGATTCCCGCCGTCACCAACTTTCGGCGATAGCTCCGGACATGATGCTCTTTATCAGTCTGGAGCAGGATGGCGCCGACCTTTGCCTCGTCCCCGGCACGGGTCGAATTCGTCAACCGCCTCTTCTGCCAAGCGACGATTTCGTCCTCGAACCAGACACGCCGGTTCGGGCTGATGTAGGTCGATCGCGGAAATCGGCCGGCCTTTTCCATCCGGTAAAGCGTGGTGCGGCCGACCGGGATGATCTCTAAGACTTGCTTTTCACTCAGCATGCGTCGAGGTCCGGATTTATCCGCCGCGTCGTCTTCCGTTTCGGCTTCTCGTCGGTTTGCTGCGGTCATCGCGAACTCCCACGGTGTTTCCCGTAGTATCGCCCGGCTTCGCCCCTGCGAATGGTGACGATTCATCCTAATCTCATCGCGATTTAGACCGGCTGGCATACGTCTCTCTTCGCGACTCGATGGATCATCCGGGCAGGGGCGGCTCACGCAAGGGGCGGATTTTCTTCCAGACGCTCGATCAACAATTCTGTAAGCGCCTGTACCTTTCGTGAGGGATGTTGGCCCGGCGGGCGAACGACGTATGCACCTGCCGAAGGTGGTGGATGGCGTGTCATGACCGGAACAAGTGCGCCCGATGCCACGTATTCATGGATCACGCAATCGGGGAGCCAAGCGACGCCGAGCCCTGCTGCGGCGGCGACGGCGAGAGCTGTGCCGTTGTCCGCCTTGAAGCGCCCCCTGGGATGAACCGTGACGAGGTCGTCTCCATCCATGAATTGCCAGGCTTCGGTCCCTTGCATCAGGGCTTCATGGGCGATGAGTTCGTCCAGCGTCTCCGGGGCACCGTGCGCCTTGATATAGTCCGGGCTCGCGACAAGTCTCCCGTAGATCGGCCCGACACGTCTCGCGATAAGGTTAGAGTCTTGAAGATAGCCAACCCGAATGGCGCAATCGAATCCCTCGGCAATGATATCGACGAAGCGATCGCTGTAGGCAGTGTGAATGTGAAGCTGCGGGTGACGTCGCGCCATTTCTGCGAGTATGGGAGCGAAGTGGGTCGGGCCGAAAGTAAGCGGCACAGAAATTCGTAGGCGGCCGCGAAGATCGCCCGCGGGCCGGATGATTTCCTTGGCCGCGTCGATCTCGGCGCGGACTATGGCTGCATGGCTTCGAAACGTGACGCCGGCTTCTGTGAGAGCGGCGCCACGGGTGGTTCTTGCAAGAAGCTGGACACCCAGCTCCGTTTCAAGCCGGAGTAGCCGCCGGCTGACAATCGACTTCGAGACGCCGAGCCGGCGCGCGGCGGCCGAAATGCCCCCAGCATCGGCAACCTCGACGAATGTAGTCACGTCTTCAATGTCCAACTCGGCGTTCCCCACTTTGCGACACAGCTTGGCAGAATAGGGTGCTATCGTATCACTAATAGGAATGACAAGTGTCTGGGCACGGCGCCGCAGTCGGCGCATGTCTGACCATAAAAGAGGATATATTCATGAGCTTTCGTAATGGGCTTTCTTCGCTTCTTCGCCCTGAAGATTCGGTGCTCGTTCTGATCGACCATCAGCCTTACCAGCTTGCAAATCTGAACAGCCACGATCCCCATATCGTGGTCAACAATTCGGCGGCACTGGCGAAGGCCGCGAAAGCGTTCGGCGTTCCTACCATCCTGACGAGCGTGATCGCCGATCGCGGCGGTCTCATCTTCCCCCAGATTACGGATGTGTTCCCCGATCAGGAGGTGATCGACCGGACGTTCATCAACACCTGGCAAGATCGAAAGGTGGTCAACGCGGTCAAGGCCACCGGCCGCAAGCAGCTCATCATCGCCGGCCTATGGACCGAGATTTGCGTTGCGATGCCGACGATCCAGGCGCTCGGCGAAGGTTGGGACGTGACGGTTGTCACCGATGCGTCCGGCGGCACTTCGGTCGAGGCCCACGAGGTCGCCGTCCAGCGCATGATCGCGGCCGGCGCGAACATGATGACCTGGCTGGCAGTGGCTTCAGAGTGGCAGCGCGACTGGGCCCGGACGGAGCATGCCGCCGAACTTTCGGAGCTGCTTGTGCAGCATGCCGCCGGCAGCGGCATCGCCTTCCTGTGGGAACAGCAACTACTGAACACGCCCGTGAAGAGGACCGCAGGCTGATCTAACCGGGGGATGATGAGTACCACGAGCGATGCGCAGCGAGACCTGACCGTTTGTCGAACTTCGTCATTCCCCTCCCTATGAGGGGCGTCCATGCCTGGAACGCGGGGCCCCAGGCCCGAGCCGCTCACATTCTCTGTGCCAGCCGTCGCGGCCCAATCGCGATTTATTCAAATCGTCCTAAGAAGGGTCGCTGATGGCCGATTTTGTTGCAGAACTGTCTTGAGGAGAAGGGCGAACCGTGATTCCGTCTAGGTAAAGCGGCCATCGACGGAGATTTCGATGATGGGTCGGTG
>NZ_JADPKQ010000149.1:0-3611 GCF_023074015.1 Bradyrhizobium sp. 142 | reverse complement strand
CAGCCTCGTGCATAACGCCCATCGTCTTGCGCTCGATGGGCCATCGATGCGCGATCCCAAGACGGCCAAGTCGGATACCTCAGCGCCGGGGCCGAGCGCGGCGGATAGGACGGTCACAAAACCGCCGACAGGAGCGAAAAAATGAACAATGCGCCCTCCGGCCCGCCCATGCGCGGCGCTGCGTTTGACTCGTGGCGGTCACTTCGCGCCGCGCACGGGCTCCACCTATCGCTTGACCCGAACCTCAAATACTGAGATCAGAAAATAAATCCAACGGCGCCATCAAGCTCGTGCGCCGCCCTGGTCGTCATCGACCGGATCACGCGGTCTCCATGCGCCGGTCAGCGTGGTCGCCTTCACCGGTATGCGCAGACGAAACACGGTGCGGGATAGCAAGCCGTTCCTCTCGAAGACAGAGAACAACTGTTGCAGGCGAGATACTCGAATCAACACGGCCACGACAGGGCCCCAGATTCAACTCCGCTTCGCTAATCTCCGGCGTTCGCCAACGAGACATCCAGCAGGGCCGTTGACGCTGCTAGAGTCGAACTGCTCCACGACCTGACTCGTGCGAGGTTCATCGATCAAAATTGATACGTCCCCTCGCAATCTCCATCAACTGACAAGGTTTGGTAGTTGACTTCTGCCTGGCGTATTCCCCAGCGACCCAGGGATCCTGCGCTGCTCTGGGACGTCCCGGTACGTAGTCGAACCTCACCAATGCGATCATCGTCGGTGGGCCTCGTTCATGGTCCCCGGGAGCGACAAACCCCTTCATGCGCCCATTGCTCGGCGGAAAGGTCGCTAGGAGCGAAGCGTTGCTTATCGGTGACTCTCACGCTAGGGGGCTGAGGTGGTCGAGTTCGCGATTTGGGCGACAGTTTTCCCTTCACGCGATGGCGTCGACACAGTTGGTCTTCTTCGCATCAACTGCGGAGATCAAGTTACGATCCAAGAAATTGAAGCTGGCTCGCATTCGGGCAGGGGCGAATAAATGCTTATGGGAATGATCGTCGTAAACGGTGCCAAAACGCCTCGTCATCGATCAACACGACAACAGTGCTTGGTGCGCGCGCTATGATGTAGGAGCGGCCCGCGTGCAACGAGTCCCGCGTCGCGTGGCTCGCCAAGCCGCATAGGAGCTAACGCCAAATCATCGGAATAGTCGCGGACAGTGTATTGTCGATCGTCGCGCGGCACCACGACTGTTGACGTGAGTGTGTTCTCAAGTTGGTATGGAAAAATAATGAGCCGGGTAGGCGAGCGAGAAGTGATCGATGCAATTGAACAGCCGGCCGCTTCAGACTTGCCACCGGTTTTGCACAGATCGTCAAGGCGCCTATGGTGGGTGGTGGTCGTCTTCGTGTGTCTGTGCACTGCACGAGTCTATTTTTTGACCGACGTCAGACAATGTCTCGAGAGCTCGGCGGCCCGTGAAGTCGCTCCAAGGCTGAGCTTGTCACCCGACGCCAGGGCGGTCCTATCGGAAGTTCTATCGGGACAACAGAAGGCGAGCGATGAGATAACGGAGCTCAATCACAGCATCACTGCATAGCAGGCTGAGTTAAAACGAATTTCCGATCAAATTGCAGCGCTGACCTCACGAATCGACTCGTTGCCGAATCTGTTAATCACCGCCTCGCCTCCTTCCGTTCCCTCTCCGCCGTCAGCTCAAGCCGATCCGAAGCCGGCGAAGAAACTCGCGCCTCCGTCTAAACCACAAGGGCCGATCTCCATCGGAGGGGCGGCCACTGGTCTCAGCCCCGCCCCGGGCACGGACGAACCTCGATCATTTCCCGCGTGCTCAGTCCCAGTCCAGCTCTCCACACGGCGGTAGCAAATACTGGAGCTCGCTCACGGTCAAGCGGCTTCACCCGAGCTCGTGTACTCCGTCGGGCACGCCGTGTGCAGAATCTTCCAAACACCGGCGCAAACCAGGACGCGGGGCGCTTCCCCGAAACCGCCTAGCCGAAAACGAGGCTCAAGAACCAGAACGCTTTCCTCTTCTAATTCAGTGCATCCAGCCTCTTGAGATTGGATGAATTGACCTACGATCGAGCCCTCCGCCGCGAACGTTCTACTCGACGCCACTGTTCATCGGATAGCCACAAATCGCGCAAACCAACAAGCAAATCGTCCGGATCGACCAGGTACGGCGCATAGTCCGGGAGATCGCGGCGCGCCTGATAGTTCTACGCGGTATTCCTGACCGCCTCAGCTAGCATCGCGTAAAGCTGCCGCTTGCTCATTTCCTGAGGCTGGCTATCTAGCGCCTTTTGCGACGGCTTCTTTCCGACGCAATCGCGACCGGCCGCCATCACCGCCGGCCCTCGCTTCGGGGCGGGTCTAATCTTGGGTTTTGCTGTTGGTGGCTTGTGACCGCGAGCCAGGCCCAACCGAGCGAGCCTGCCGCATACTGCGTTGCGACTGCACTCGAGATGACGCGCGATCTGCGCGGCACTCTGTCCCGCGGCCCAGAGCTTTTCCAGCTGTGCCAATTCTCTTCTATTCCAGCGCATGGAAGATACTTTAGTGCCAGTTGTGACGTCAGGTTAGTTTACTCTTCGTCCAGCTCGCGCACGACCGCCGATTTGGTCTCCTGTTCATTCATTCTACGAAAGCCCGCATCGCGGGTGAAGGAAAAACGAGTCCTTGGCGCACGCGCTCTCTTCTTAGTCCCTACCATGATAAGGCTCCCATCAGCGCGCGCAATATATGTAGTCGAGTGGCAACTGGGCGTGCCGCTGGGTGCCATCGCGGCGAGTGCTTGCGTCCTGATGTTGACTACCACAAAAGCGAGTTCGCGCGCCTCCCAATCTTGATAGGGGAGCTTCGCTCGCCTTTCCGCTATCCTTTATCGACCGGGGCCGAACCAAATTACCACCTAACTTCGGCCGTAAGAAAATTGCAGAGTTCTGACGATTGTGCGAGCTCTCGCGAAGCCGGGCCGTGAACATGCGTCACACATTGTTACTTAGGGCCGAGCTCGTTGTTTTTCGACCGAGCTTCCATGCGAACGCTAAATAGCGCACTGAGCCGAACTTTCAAAATTGCACGCCAATGTCCGCGAGACAATCATGACAGCCTTATCACAGCCGCTACGGTCCATATTGGTCGATAACAAAATACCGCGACATCATAGCCGTGGACTCAAATCACACAATATCTCATTAGAGCGAAGCGTCACAATTGTGGACCCGACGGAGAAGTATTGGACTCCCAGTTTTATTAAGATGAGTCCTCCTGTCCATGCTCAGCAGCGTAAGACTGTCCGTCAGATCGCGGCATCGGAGAACCTGACGAAGCTTGAAGGCTTGATCCGCTCGCGGGTTCAGAGGATCTTGGACGGTTTGCCGCGCAATTGTTTTCAAACGGAAATCCACTTCTGTTGATTTCAATCAATTCCCCGCCAGGGTGAAGTGGTTTCTGGCGATGTGTTATTTCAGAGAGAATCCGCATGAGCCAGCCCTCCATCTCCAAATCCATGACCTTCGGTGAATGCGGCCTGGCGACGTTGTTCGCGGTCACCGCTTTCCTCTGCGTGATTGCCGCGGCCAAGGCGCTCGATGCGCCGTTCGCCTTCCACGCTGCGCTCAGTGCGGCGGCGAGCC
>NZ_JADPKQ010000323.1:0-3652 GCF_023074015.1 Bradyrhizobium sp. 142 | reverse complement strand
GACGACATGACCCCGGATCAAGCCTACTTCAACCTTCCGCCGCTCCGCGTGGCGGCCTAATCTCGGCAGAGGCTCCACTTATCGACGCGGAAAGTCTGTCCAGACAAGCGGGACCAGCTCTTTTCGTCATAGGAAACGATCGCCACTCGCTTGCCGGCTTTGCGCGACTTGGCGGCAGCCTTTTTCAGAACCTGGACCTCGCGGTAAACACAGAGAACCTCCGCCATCTTCTGCTCAAATTCGGCGTCGCGGCGTTCCAGATAGTAGCGGACCTTGTGCGGTTTGATTTCCTCTTGGCCGAGGATCTTGCACACCGTGCCTTGGACCAGCTTGGCGAGACATTTGTGCCCACTGGCCGGGCCGTGCTCGCGCGCGTGGCGTGCCAGCAGTCGCGTGGTCCACAGCTCATGCGGATAACCGTGCTCCTTGGCCTTGTCGCACGCCAACGACACCAACCAGGCTTTGGCCTCAGGCGTGATGATCGGTTCTTTGCCCGGTCGCGGTCGATCCTCGATGGCCGCCAGCGGCCCATAGGCCAGCGCCCGCTCCACGCAGCGCTGTACCGTCTGATGGTGGGCTCCAATTCTTTGCCCTACCGCACAAAACGAAGGATTCTCGCGATAGGCCAGCAGCATCTGCGCCCGCGATACCCGGCTCGCAGCCTCGGTTCTCGACCGCGAAAGAACCGTCAATCTATCAATCTCCTCGTCGGTCATCGTCAATTCGACTACTCGCCGCCATCCTGCCATGATCCCGCTCCTCGTTTTGCCAATCGCAAAACAAGGAATCCGCCATCAAACTATCCGTTCCAGGACGCTGGTTCCATGGAATCGACCGTCTAGTCGGCTCCTGGCCAGGTTAAAACGGACTGAGCAAGCTAACTAGGTAGGGCTCACCTCTGCTGATCCCCAATGGCAGTAGCCAACATGACTACATGACTCGTGGTCCAGTCCGACTCCAATAGCGCGCTCTGGATGCATGCTCTGCGACGCACCATACGAACAGTGAGCGCGGAAAACAGCGTCTGCAGGCCGATGCTTTAACGTCTGCGGATATCCACTCCTCCACACGCCGTTGCAAATGCAAAGATTTCCACGGCGGCTGCTAAAAGCCACGGTCACAAGCCACGGCCTGGAAGGTTTTCGCGCGCGAACTGCTTCAGCATCTTTAGCTCCGATAGTAGGAGGGAAGGCGGCCCTCGCGAAAGGGCCTGTGGTTTGGGGCAGAAGATTCCCAAATCGAAGGGGTGAGGTCCAAAACCAGCGCCGCCGGATAGATCGATCTATCGATCCAAATTTCGCGGCCCGGCTTCCCAGAATCTGGTCCGACCTTCTCTGGTTTCCGAACAAAAGCCGGTGCGTTGTAGAGCCGCGGCTTCTCCGCGAAGCCAGCGGAGATATCCGTATGTCGGCCAAGCTGGCATTATGGCGAGCTCGGCGACGTCACCGGTGGCGCTCGACCGGTCATCCGTATCACCAGGCAGACCGGCGGCGTGACGAATCAGATCAAGTCCGGGATGCTGTATCCAAACGGACACGATCAACAATGCTGGCACGGTGACGACGGGCCTCGTCGACGAGGTGAAGTTCTAGGGGCGCCGGTTCACGCTGGCGCGCCTGTACTCGTTTTGGTCACGTGTATTAAAAATGAATATATGCAGTGGCTTCACTACTTGTTCTGCCATCTCTTGACGTTCGTACTCAATAGTGAATTGCCGCACCTTACAAATCGAGAACGCCTGCTTGCGCGGGTTCATATCCTGGGCGGCAGATCGGGAGAAACCTCGGGCCCGCCACTATCCGCAATTGCCCTTTCCACTTCCGTCGCGAGCACACTGAGGTGGTCGGCTAACCGGGCAAACAGCTCTCGCTTTTTCGAATCTATCGCAAGGTCGCGGATAAGGGCACATTCCGCAGCATCGGTCCGCAGCTTTTCCGCCTGAGCCTGCATGTCTTTCATTCCAGCTACTCTGTTCCCCGATTTTTTGACGATGCTCGGGCGTTATTTCAGAACGTCGTACTCGAATGCGACGCCCTCGCGGTCGTTCTCCTCGAACCATGTTTCCGCAGCTTCGACCGTGCCGAACACCTTTATGTGCTCAGCATCGCCGACCTCTTTGGCAGCGTTGACGTAGACGAAGACGGTCATAGCTCTCGCTCCATCGCAGGATGGCTGCGGTTCTTCACCTTGATCCAGTGCTTCTGCTTGCCGCCGCGATATGGCCGATCGCGGTGCTTGGAGACGAGACCTTCAAGGCCGATGCGGCAGGCGACCCGGAATAGCTCCGGCCCGATCGCGCCGCGCTCGAATGGCGCGACGGTGATGCCGTCCGGCCGGCGGGCCAACAGCCGCTCCAGGTTCGTCTTGCGCAGGTGCAGCGGGAGCGGCCGGAGATCGTCTCCGCCGATGGCGAGAACGTCAAAGGCATAGAGCTGCACTTCGTGCTCGTGCTTGCGGGAATGCAGCGCGTTGAAATCGGAGATGCCGTCGACACCGAGCACCAGGGCTTCGCCGTCCATGACGAAATGCTGCTGGCGGCACTTGAGCGCGGCCTCGGCAATCCACGGATAGCGCTTGGTCCAGTCGGTGCCGTTGCGCGACAGCAGGCGCACGCGCTCGTTCTGCCGGATGGCAAGCATCCGGTAGCCGTCGTGCTTCACCTCGTGGATCCAGTCCGGTCCCGATGGGACCTGCTTGCCGGCGGTCGCCAGGCAGAGCTCATACGCAATACGCATGAACCGAAGATAGGCACTTCGGCCGCATTTTACGAATCAGGAACAACTAGCGGCGGGCCACATTCTCAGGCTGCTCCGATGGATTCCCTCCCTTGGTCGGAGCATCGCGGTAATGCAACGGCCTCAGTCACCCCAAGGACTGAGGCCGTTTTTATGATCGGCGAGCGGAATGACTCTCAACGTGCCGAGTCGACTCCAAACTCCCGGCCAAATCCCCAAGTCATAAGCCCCCGTCGGGATCAAACCTTCCCTAAGGTTGGCGGCCTCTGCGTCCCCGCGCGGAGGTCGTTTGTTCACAAGCGCATACGAGCAGAAAACGGTCGGGGGCCTCTCCGTTCCCATCCAGGAACATTACAAAGGAGTCTGTGCCGCCAAAGTGAGCAACTTGGCCCTCTAAGCAGCACTAGTACCCCCTTTTCTTAGAAGGTGAGTCGTGATTCAAGATCGGGATGATCCCCGAAGCAAGAGAAGTCCGCCTTTCGAAGAAAGATCGCAAGGTGCTTGAAGCGTGTTGCCGCTCACCGGTGACATTGCAGCGCGATTTGAAGCGGGCGCGGATAGTTCTGTTGGCGGCGGACGGGCGCAGCACCCGCTCGATCGCCAAAGAAGTCGGAGTCCAGCCGCGGATTGTCAGCCTTTGGCGGCACCGCTATGCCGATCATGGCCTCGAAGGGCTGCAAGACAAGCCGCGGCCCGGCAAGCAGCCGATCTATACGAAGGTCACCGACAAGCGGATTCTGAAGCTGCTGGATAAGCCGCCGCCGCAAGGGTTTGCGCGCTGGACCGGCCCTCTGCTGGCCGAGGCGCTGGGCGATGTCGACGTCCAATATGTCTGGCGGTTCCTGCGCAACCACAACATCGACCTTGTGGTTCGCAAGTCCTGGTGCGAGAGCAATGACCCGCACTTCACGGCCAAG
>NZ_JADPKQ010000392.1:0-3687 GCF_023074015.1 Bradyrhizobium sp. 142 | reverse complement strand
ATGCGGTGCCGACCAACAGTCGGGCGCTCAGCGCCTTCCGCTTCTTCGTCATCGAACTCTGGAGACGCACGCTCCGGCGCCGCAGCCAGACCGATGGCAGTCATTGCGAGCGCAGCGGTCGCGGTAGGGACGCTCATTGCTGAGCGCCCCCCGCACAGATCCGATGTGGAAGCAGCTCGCCAGACCCTGCCATTCCGCTTTGCGGAAAACGCGCGATGCTCTCGCCGCGCTTCTGCTTGCTGCGCTGTCGCGCATGCGGCATGATTGCGGCAACAGCAATAACCAAGCCGCCATCAGAGCACGGCGCGATAAGGGAGGTCTTCAATTCAATGACGCGAATTTTGTCGGGCATTTTTGCCGCCGCATTCGTCCTGAGCGCGAGCGCTGCGCAGGCCCAGGACAAGCCGCCGCTGAAGATTGGCGGCATCCTCGACATGTCGAGCCTGTATGCCGACATCACCGGCCCCGGCAGCGAGACCGCGGCCAAGATGGCGGCAGAGGATTTCGGCGGCGAGGTGCTGGGACGCAAGATCCAGGTGCTGGCGGCCGACCATCTCAACAAGGCCGATCTGTCTGCCAACATCGCCCGCGACATGCTGGACAATCAGGGCGTCGAGATGATCTACGACGTCGCGGCGTCCGCGACCGCGCTTGCCGCCGGCGAGATTGCGAAAGCGCGCAACAAGATCGTCATCTTCAACGGCCCCGGCTCGATCCGCCTCACCAATGAGGCCTGCGGTCCCTACACCGTGCACTACGTGTTCGATACGTTTGGTCAGGCCAACGTGACCGGCCTTGCGGCCGTGAAGTCGGGCCTCGACAGCTGGTTCTTCCTCACTGCCGATTACGCCTTTGGCCAGGATCTTGAGAAGGACACCAGCAACGTCGTCATCAAGACCGGCGGCAAGGTGTTGGGCAATGTCCGCCACCCCCTCAACACGTCGGATTTTTCATCGTTCCTGTTGCAGGCCCAGGCGTCGAAAGCCAAGGTGATCGGGCTGGCGAATGCCGGCGGCGATACCGTCAACGCCATCAAGCAGGCGGCCGAGTTCGGCATCGCCAAGGGTGGCCAGAAAATCTCGCCGCTGCTCGCCTTCGTCACCGATATCGACTCGATCGGCCTGGAGACGGCGCAGGGCCTGCTGTTGGCGGAGGCCTTCTACTGGGACCTCAATGACGACACACGCGCATTCTCGAAGCGCTTCACCGAGCGCATGAAGCGGCCGCCGACCTCGGCGCAGGCCGGCGTCTACTCCTCCGTGACGCATTACCTCAAGGCCGTGAAGGCGGCAGGCACGACCGATTCGGCTTCGGTGATGAAGCTGATGAAGGAGACGCCGATCAACGACTTCTTCGCGAAGAATGGTAAGATCCGCGAAGACGGCCGCATGCTGCACGACATGTACCTGTTCGAGGTGAAGAAGCCGTCGGAGTCCAAGGGCCGCTGGGACGATTACAAGCTGCTCGCCACCGTGCCCGGCAACGAGGCGTTCCAGTCACTGGAGCAGTCGCGATGTCCGCTGGTGAAGAAATAAGGATCGTCATTGCGAGGAGCCCGCGACAAAATTGCGAAGCAATTTTGCGCTGGTGCGACGAAGCAATCCAGACTGTCTCCGCGGATACATCCCTGGATTGCTTCGCTTCGCTCGCAATGATGGATGTGGCTAAGGCCCGGTCAAACAACAACAAAGGAGACGCACCATGAGCAACGACATGGTCCTGCAGAAGCTCGAAGGCGGGCTGCTCACCATCACCATGAACCGGCCTGAGCGCAAGAATGCGCTCAACCCGGACATGGTGCGGGGGCTGGTCGAGGCGGCGCGGCGCGCGGCTGACGATCCGGAGGTGCGCGCGGTGTTGTTCAAGGGCGCCGGCGGCTCCTTCTGCGTTGGCGGCGACGTCAAGTCGATGGCGGAGGGCCGCGCGCCGCTGCCATTCGAGACCAAGCTTGCCAATTTGCGCCGTGGCATGGAGGTCTCGCGCATCCTGCACCAGATGCCCAAGCCGGTCGTGGCGCAGCTCGATGGCGCCGCGGCGGGCGCCGGCCTGTCGATGGCGCTATCCTGCGACCTGCGCATCGCATCCGAATCCTGCAAGATCACGACGGCCTTCGCAAAAGTCGGTTTCTCCGGCGATTACGGCGGCACCTATTTCCTGACCCAGCTGCTCGGCAGCGCGCGGGCGCGCGAGCTCTATCTGACCTCGCCGGTGCTGAGCGCGACGGAAGCGCATGCCATCGGCATGGTGACCAGGGTCGTTCCGGATGCCGAGATCGACGCGGCCGCGCACGAACTGGCGCTGTCGCTGGCGCAGGGCCCTTCGATCGCGCTCGGCTTCATCAAGCGCAACATCAACAATGCCGAGCATCTGGCGCTGGAGGATTGCTTCGACGGCGAGGCGATCCACCATACCCGCTGCGGCGACACCGAGGACCACAAGGAGGCCGCAAAAGCTTTCGTCGAAAAACGCAAGCCGGCCTTCAAGGGCGCATGACGATGGCGCCCTATACGCGGCTGCGGCAGATCTGCCTGGTCGCGCCGCAGCTCGAGCCGGTGATCTCGGACATCACCAGGATCATGGGCCTCGCCGTCTGCTATCGCGACGGCAATGTCGCCAAATACGGCCTGGAGAACGCGCTGCTGCCGGTCGACGCGATTTTGCTGGAAGTGGTGGCGCCGTTCCAGGACGGCGCGGCAGCCGGCCGTTTCATCGAGAAGACCGGCGGCCGCGGCGGCTATATGGCGATCTTCTGCTGCAATGATCCGGACGAGCGCGGCCGCAATGCCAATGCGCTGGGCGTGCGCACCGCCAACGTCATCGACCACGCGCGCTATCACGGCGTGCAGCTGCATCCCCGCGATTGCCGCGCCGCCTTCATCGAATTCAACCACACCGATGGCAGCGACGACATTCTGGGCCCGTATCCGCCGGCGGGGCCGGACTGGCAAAAGTTCGTCCGCAAGGATGTGACGCAGGCGCTGACCGGCGTGGAGATGCAGAGCCCGGACCCGACAGGGCTGGCGGAGCATTGGGGCAAGATCATTGGCGTGGCGGTCACCGCAGCGACCGGTGGTGAGGCCGAGCTGAAGCTGCCCAATGCGAGCCTTCGCTTCGTGAAGGGTGGCAGCGAAATCATGAGCGCGCTGGAGTTTCGGGTCTCCGATGTTGCGAGCGTCCTCCATGCGGCGAAGGCGAAGGGATATGCGGTGGGGGGTAACGAGTTCCTGCTGGGCGGGGTGACGTTCCGCATCAGTTGATCCGCTTCGTCGTTATCCGTCACCCTGAGGTGGCCGCCACTTCAGCGGCCCTCGAAGGGCGACGGCCCGGCTGCTGCCGCGTAGCCGTTCATCCTTCGAGGCTCCCCACGCGACGCTTTGCGTCGCATGGCTCGCGCCTGAGATCCTATGGGTGGCGGGTGGTCAGGAGAGGTAGGATTAGATTGCAACATCCAGCCTCGGAGGACCAAGATGATCAAGCTCGATCGCACTGAGACACCCGCCGCAGCGGAGCATGCCACGGTTTATCTGGCTTTTGAACTGAGCCAAGCGAAATGGAACTCGGCGTGTTGCTGCCGGGATCGCAGAAGCTGAGCCGCTATACGATCGGTGGCGGCGACCTGGCCGCCTTGACGGCCCGGCTTGCCGACATGCGCAAGAAGGCGGCCGCAGATGGCCGTGCCGGTACGTG
>NZ_JADPKQ010000109.1:0-3690 GCF_023074015.1 Bradyrhizobium sp. 142 | reverse complement strand
GGCTAACCCCGGTCTTGAACATGCGATTCGCCATGCCGAATCGTACACTGCTTCGAGCTAACGGCCAGATTCTTGCCCAGTCTCGCAGCGCAATCCGGGCTACGAAACGTCACTGGCAGCGTCTACGACGCGCGCTGGGCTGCTGTCATCACGATACGGATCAGATCGGCGGCATTGCGCGCGCCGAGCTTCTTCATGATGTTGGCGCGGTGGTCCTCGATCGTGCGCGGGCTGATGCCGAGCGTGCGGCCGGCTTCCTTGTTGGAAGCACCAGCGGCGAACTGTTCGAGCACCTCGCGCTCACGCCGCGTCAATGGCTCGCGTCCGGGGAAATGCAGCGAGCCGAATTTCGGCGATACGCTCTCTGCCTGTCTGCGTGCATAGGCCCCGATGGCCTCGTCCAGCCGGCCGACGATCTCGCTGCCGCGGAACGGCTTCTCGATGAAGTCGAGCGCGCCGCTCTTGATGGCGCCCACCGCCATCGAGATGTCGCCCTGCCCGGAGATCATGAAGATCGGCGCCGGATAATCCTCGCCGTGCAGCTCCCTCAGAATGTCGAGGCCCGACTTTCCGGGAATGTGCACGTCGAGCAGGATCGCAGCCGGCGTGCGGTTTCGTGCGACGGAGAGCAACGCTGCGCCATCCGCGAAACAGATCACCTCATAGCCTGCCGCCTTCAACACCATCGACAAGGTGTCGCGAACGGCAGGGTCGTCGTCGACGACGAAGATTTCACCACGAGTGGTTTGTTCGGCCATGTACAGCGTCCATTCGGCGATACAAGGACTCACGTCCGCGCCAATCGTTATGGCGTTCGGCGCAGATTGGGCCCACCCGTATTTGTACGGGACATGGACTTAACGCACAAGTAGCGGCAAGGCGTCTAATTGCAAGGGAGGAGAATATCCATGCTAAATTTTGCCGGACCGTTCCCTTGCGCTACGACACCCGAAACCGACAGCCATCAGTTGATCGCGGCCGATCTTCGCTCTTTGATCGCGCAAATCGAGAGCAGCATGCGCCTGCTCGACGCAGCGATGGCGGATGACGGCAATCAGCCGGGTTCCCCCGACATTTTCGTACTTGACGACCTCACGCCCCATTATGCCACGGCGAGCGCCGCCCTCGACGCCTGCCGCGCCGGCCTCAGCCATGCGCTGCAGTCCTTGTCGGAATTGGGCGATCCGGTGGAGATGGCGATGGGTCCGGCAAACCTGCCGCACCCGATCGCATAACTGTTCCCAGCCTTACGCGCGGTGCCGTTCCACGATCGCGTCGGTCGCGACACCGCCCCAGGTGTGCATCGCAGGGAGGCCCATCGCGGCTTTGCCGAGATTGGCGAGGCTGATGCGCAGGGCCGCGAGATCGAGCGGCTTCGGCAGGCTCTGGAGCTCGATTCCGACGGATCGGGCAAAGTTGCGGGCGGCGCTGCGGCGCTTGCCGTCCATGCCGCTGATGACGATCACGGCGCCTGCGAATTTCGCAGCTGCCATCTCGTGCAGCACGTCGATGCCGTCGCCGTCCTCCAGCACGAGATCGAGCGTCACGCAGTCGAAGCGCGCGGTGCGAAGCTTTTCGATCGCATCCGCCACGGACGGCGCCACGGTGACTTCGTGGCCGGCCTGCCTGGCGGCGACCGTGATCAGGCTGCGCTGCGTGGCGTCGTCATCGACCACCAAGAGCTGAAGCGCGCGCCGCTCGGCGACGTCGGGCAGGTTTGACGAGACGGGGGAGAGAGGGCTTCTGGGCATTGCCGTATCCTGAGTTGAGACCGGCAATCGATACACGGTTCGCGCTTAGACCACGTAAAGCCAGTGCAACGAATTCATCCAGATGTTTTCAGAAAATGTGAAGTAACGTGTCGGGAAAGTGCGATGTCGGATCCGCGCGCAAATCAGACGACCGCGTCGTGTCCGGTCGCCCGCTTCTTCCTGTTCTTGCCGCGCAGGAACTGAATGTCCATCTCGGCACCGTTGACGCGCACCAGTTCGCAGCGGCGGTAGGCAAGCCCCGTGGAGGACAACAGCAGGAAGAATTCCTTCAGGTTCAAACCCTGGATCGAACCTTCCACCGTGAGGATGGCGTCGGTGTCGGAGATCGCGTTGAGCTTGCAGTCGCGCCGCCAAGTGCCGTCGATGGCCATGATGCAGACATCATAGCCGCGGCTGAACGTTACCCGCTCCGTACCCTTTCCATCCTGTGCCATGCTTATCGTCCCGCCATCACCACCATCCGCGGCGGCGCGCCAGCGAGCGCCGGCCTGGCTGCGGCCGCGCGCGCATCATTGGGCTTGTAGAGGCCGCGCCGCTCCGGAATCGGCTTGAAGGTATCGGTCAGTCCGACCACGGTTTCGGCCGCGCCCAGCACCAGGAAGCCGTCTGGCTCGATCTGGCGGGCGAGGCGGTTGAAGATGTTGATCTTGGTGTCCTGGTCGAAATAGATCAGCACGTTGCGGCAGAAGATGACGTCGAACGTGCCGAGCTGGGCGAAATCATGCAGCAGGTTGAGCTGCCGATGCTGGATCATCGCGCGCAGCTCGGGATTGATCTGCCAGGTCTCGCCGGTCTGCTTGAAATATTTCATCAGCATCTGGATCGGCAGCCCGCGCTGCACTTCGAACTGGCTGTAGATGCCGGCCTTGGCCTTCTCCAGCACCTCCTGCGACAGGTCGGTCGCGATGATCTCGACGCGCCAGCCCGTGAGCGCGGCACCCATCTCCTTCAGGCTCATCGCCAGCGAATAGGGCTCCTGCCCGGTCGAGCCGGCGGCGCACCAGATCCGCACGCTACGGCGGCCGGCGCGGGCCTTGATGACTTCGGGCATGATGGTATCGCGGAAATGATCGAACGGGACCTTGTCGCGGAAGAAGAAGGTCTCGTTGGTGGTCATGGCCTCGACCACGCTGGTGACAAGCGCGCTCGAGCCGCCACCCTGCAGCTTCTGCACGAGCTCGCCGATGCCGGAGAGCCCGGCCTTGCGGGCGAGCGGCAACAGCCGGCTTTCGATCAGATATTGCTTGTCTGCGGACAGGTCGAGCCCGGAATGATCCCTCAGGAACTTACGCAGATACTCATACTCGGTCGGGGTCACGGATGGCCTCTCGAAAGCTGTACTGGGAACACTCTGGCTAGGCGAATGGGCCAGACTCAGACCATGACTTGTCCAACCGGGATCAAGCCGACTTCAGCAAATTTGTCGGCGATAATATCGTTGTCGAACGGCTTCATAATGTACTCATTGGCACCGCCGCTGAGCGCCTGGGCGATATGAGCCACATTGTTCTCGGTGGTGCAGAACACCACCTTGGGCTGGTCGCCGCCGGGCAGGCGGCGCATGTGGCCCATGAACTCGAAGCCGTCCATGACCGGCATATTCCAGTCGAGCAGCACCGCGTCGGGCAACTTGCGCCGGCAGATCTCCAGCGCTTTCGAGCCGTCTTCGGCTTCAGTAACTTCGAATTCCAGGCCTTCCAGGATCCGGCGCGCGATCTTTCGCACGACGCTGGAATCATCGACCACCAAACATGTCTTCATTTTGGTTCTCCGGCTTCGATGTTTTTGGGGTTCACGCAGCCATTTGCACTTCGGTTTTGAGTTCGAGGACGCGATCGACGTCGAGGACGACCATGAGCTGTCCGTCGAGGCGGTGGACGCCGCCGGCGAGCTTGGCCATGCGGGGATCGAGGTTGAC
>NZ_JADPKQ010000199.1:5000-70963 GCF_023074015.1 Bradyrhizobium sp. 142 | reverse complement strand
TGCCCGCCGACAGGCGCTTCCAGTCGGACGGGCGCCGCGTCCGGGCGAGGTCCGCGGCCGTACCGGCGACCGGCGGTCGCTTGCCCCAGGATCGAAACACATGAGCGCTGCTGACCCCAAGCACGTAGCCTTTGCCTGCCCGCCGTAGTTGCTGTTCGATGTCGCCAACACCGTAGACCGTATCACCGGCAACCCACTTGAATGGTACAGACGCGGCTATCGCACGTGCGATCATTCTCGTCGCAAGCTTTGGTTTGGTCGCAAAGCCGACATCGGCAGGCACGTATGCGGCTTCCAGACGATCTGGATCGTCGGTCCATTCCTTCGGAAGATACAACGCGCGATCGATGAACGCATGACCATGACGCGAAACGTAGGTAGCGAAGACGCCGATCTGGCAGTTCGTGATCTTCCCTGCCGAACCAGTGTATTGCCGCGCCACTCCGCACGAGGCCTTACCCTGCTTGAGAAAGCCGGTCTCGTCGATCACCAGCACCGCATCGTCATCCGCCAAGTGCTCGATGACATAGTCCCGGACGATGTCGCGCAGGGCATCAGCGTCCCAATCCCCGCGACCCAGGATCGCCTGCTGACGCCACGGGCCAGGATCGCCAGCCGCCTCCGCGCGCATCCAACCGGTCTTGCGCTGCTCATCTCCGAGCAGACCTTCCAGGAACAGGCCTGCATTCGTCGCCACACGCTCTTGCGTGAACAACGGACGTATCCGCTGCTTGATCTCTCGAAGCGACGCCGCCCACAACGCAAGCGTCTCCTCAACCGACGCGGCCCGCGCCCACGACATTCGAATCATGGTTGCCCATGGATTCAGAAGTCTGCAAACAAAGCAACTGTAATGCTAAGCCGTGGATTAAGGTGATCGGGTTCACTATACTCAGACGAATGATAGACGACGCGTCCAAAGGCCTAATCGATAAACTCGGCCGCAGATATCTGTGGTGGCGACCGGTCGACGGATCGCCCTTTTCCGAGGATCGCGTCGTTGCGCAGATCATGAACCTCGGGACATATCGGGATATTCTCTAGTTGGAGGCAGCGCTGGGGCAGGCGCATCTCGTAGGGATCATGCTCTGCGCCCAACCGGGCTGGTTCAGCGATCGTTCCTGGGAGTTCTGGCGCGGGCGTTTGTCGTTTGCGATGGGCGCGGCGCTGCCGGAAAATGCGCCCCGAAGGGTATTCGATGCCGCGCCGCTTTGAGCCGATGGAGACCTTCGCAGCCTGAGTGCAGCCGATCGTCGGGTCCTGCGTGAAGCTCGGGATCGCGTCAGCGCATTGCCTGTCGTGCGTCTCAAACACGGGCTGCTATGACGGCACCTGTCCGCCATTCAGCCACCGCAACAGCTCCGCGTTGACCTCGCGCGGATAGGTATGGCTGAGGTCGTCGATCTCGCGATAGGTGACGTCCGCGCCGGCGGCCGAGAGCGCCGCCTGCGTCTGCCGCGCGGTCTGCACCGGAAACATCCAGTCGAGTTTGCCGTGGGTGATGAAGATCGGCAGGCCCTGCATGCGCGCGGCGTCGGCCATTTCCGCCATCAGCGGATGGAAGGTCGCGGACACCGGCGCAAGATGTGTGAAGGGCGAAGCGCCCTCCAGCCCCGTGACGTAGCAGAAGGTGCCGCCGTCGCTCATGCCGGTCAGCAGCAGGCGCGAGGCATCGATGGTCCAGCGGCTGCGCACGGTCTCGAGGATGCGCATGAGGTTGGGCGTGTCGGTATCATCGCCCATCAGTGCCCAGGTCTGGCCGCTTGCGGTCGGCGTCACCAGGATCGCACCCAGGCTGCGGGCGTCGCGCAGCCAGCTCCACAGGAATCCGCGGCCGTTACCGCTACCGCCATGCAGCGCCATCACCAGCGGCCAGGCGCGGTCGTACCTGTAATATTCGGGCACATAGACCGAGAAGCCGCCACGGCTGCCGGGCTCGTTGTGATCATGGAAGATGCCGGTGTGCTCGCCCGCGTCTGATGCGAGCCGGGCCAGCAGGCTCTCGTCCTCGCGGCTGGCAACGTTGAGGAAGAAGCTGCTTACCGGCGGAAACTGCGCCGCGAGCGGATAGAGCGCCTCCTGCGCGCGCGGGACGTGGCGCAGCGCGCGGAAGACCGCGACCAGGTCGCCGTTGCCGCGCTCGACATCGCGCAGCCCGGCGAAGGCGGCGAGTGTCTCGTCGCAGGCGCGATCCAGCTGGATACGAAGGCCGGCGAACTGCTCCGGCCACTCCCCGATCGCCGCGCCTGCCGCTTGCAGCGCCTCCTCGGGCGCGCCGATCGCGTTCATCACGGAGGCAAAGACCGGCGGATGCAGGTTGCGCTGGAAGAAGCCGAGCGCTTCCAGTGCATTGAGCAACGGCGGCAGAACGGCCACGATGTCGTCGACCACGGCCTCGGTCATCGCCGCTTCCTCGGGCTTCAGGGTCAGTGCAGCTTGGGCGCCTTCAGGAGCTTGAAGCGGTCGGTCGACGTCACCGTCACGTCGAAGGTGACGCCCTCATGATCCACGGTGAGCGGCACATCGATGCCGGCGGCGCCGAGCGCCCACATCTTCTTGTAGAATGCCGTCTGGCTCGTGACCTTGTCGCCGTCCACCGCGAGGATGACGTCGCCGGTCTTGAGTTCGGCACGCGCGGCCGGACCGTTGGCGGAAATGCCGATCACCATCACGCGGTTGTCGATCTCGGTGGAGTACAGTCCGAGCCACGGCCGTGCCGGCTTGTTGACGCGCCCGAACTTGCGCAGATCGTCGAGGATCGGGCTCAACAGGTCGATCGGCACGATCATGTTGACATGCTCGGCCTTGCCGTCGCGCTCACGTTCGAGTTGGAGCGAGCCGATGCCGATCAACTCGCCGCGCTCGTTGAGCAGCGCCGTGCCGCCCCAATTGGGATGGGCGGGATAGGTGAAGATGGCCTCGTCGAGCAGATATTCCCAGTAGCCGGCGAATTCCTGCTTGGCCACGATCTGGCTCGCAACCGACCGCGTACGTCCACCGGCGCCGCCGACCACGACACGGTCGCCGAGCCGGGTTGCCGCCGACGAGCCGAGCGGCAGCGGCGCGACGTCCAGTTGGCCGAGCGCCTGCACCAGGCCGAAGCCGGACTCGGAATCGAATCCGAGCACATGCCCTTCCACCACGCGTCCGTCGCCGAGATGCAGCCACACGGACTCCGCTTCGGTGATGAGATAGCCGATGGTGAGCACCAGCCCGTCGTCGATCACGACGCCGTTGCCGGCGCGCTCGGTGCCCAGCGTCTCGGCGCTGAAGGCGTCCGGCGGTATGATGGCGTGCAGGCCGACGACTGAAGCGAGCGCACGGTCGAGATCGAAACCGTAATCGCTCGCACGCGGTTGATTGGCCGGCGGCACCCTCCATTCGGTCAAAGCGGGCATGGAGTTCTCCTGGCTGAGAGCATTGCTCCGCAAATTGCTGCGGACGATGCACGAAGCACGCATAATTTAGGCCGGAGAAGGCCGTCTTGAAAGCCTCGCTCCCAACTATTCCGGAGAACGGCTTGTGAAATCTTCGAAAGGCGGAGGAACAGTTCGTGCCCGCTCGGTAGGCGGCTTCCGATCCGGCATCGGCCGCATGGCTGCTGTCCGGCGGGGTGCTAGGCGGGGTGCAACGAAGCTGCTAACCATTGCCGCTTCGTTTTGACCAAAGAGATCACGGACCGAAGCATGGACAACCGCAGCGACATCTGGCGTGGCATCGACACGATCAAGGCACGTTTCATCGACCTTAGCGACAAGGTCTGGGGTATGCCGGAGGTCTGCTACACGGAAGCGCGGTCCGCCGCCGAGCATCTGACCGAATTGCGCCATCAGGGCTTCCGTATCACCGAGAACGTCGCCGGCATTCCGACCGCGGTGATCGGCGAATGGGGCCAAGGCGGACCGGTCATCGCCTTCATGGGTGAATATGATGCGTTGCCGGGCCTTAGCCAGGAGGCGGGCGTCGCCGAGCATCGTCCGGTCGAGACCGGCGGCCATGGTCATGGCTGCGGTCATAATCTGCTCGGCTCCGCCGCGTTGCTCGCCGCGACCGCGGTGAAGGACTGGCTCGCCGAGAACAAGGTGCCGGGGCGGGTGCGTTATTATGGCTGTCCGGCCGAAGAAGGCGGCGCGGCAAAAGCCTTCATGGTGCGCTCCGGTGCATTCGAAGACGCCGATATCGCCATCACCTGGCATCCACACAGCTTCTGGGAAGTCGCGGTGACGCCGTCGCTCGCCAACACCCGGGCCGACTTCATCTTCACCGGTCGTACCTCGCACGCCGCGGCCTCGCCGCATCTCGGCCGCTCCGCGCTAGATGCGGTGGAGCTGATGAATGTCGGCGTCAACTACATGCGCGAGCACATGCCGAGCGACGCGCGCGTGCATTACGCGCTGCTCGACACCGGCGGCATCGCCCCCAACGTGGTGCAGGCCCATGCGCGGGTACGCTACTCCATTCGTGCCCGTGATCTGCCCGGCATGAACGAACTGGTCGGGCGCGTGAGCAAGATCGCAGAGGGCGCAGCGCTGATGACCGAGACCAAGGTGGAGATGAAGATCATCTCCGCGGTCTCCAACATCCTGCCGAATACCCCGCTGGAGCAGGCGCTGCACCGGGTTATGGAAGAGCTTGGACCGCCGCATTTCGACGACGCGGACAAGGGCTTCGCGACCCAGATCCGGGCGACACTGACCGATAAGGATATCGAGTCGGTCTATTATGCGATCGGCATGGAGCCGACCGATCGGCCGCTGGCCGATTTCCTGGTGCCGCTCGATGCCAAGCGCAATCCGCTTGTAGGCTCGACCGACGTCGGCGATGTCAGCTGGGTGGTGCCGACCGTGCAGGTTCACGCACCCACGGTTGCAATCGGCACGCCATTCCACACCTGGCAGGTGGTGGCGCAGGGCAAGAGTGCGCACGCCCACAAGGCCATGGTGCAGGCGGCCAAGGCGATGGCCGCAATCGGCATCAAGGCGCTCACGGAACCGGAGCTGATTGAGGCTGCGAAGGCCGACCTTGAGAGGCGAACGGCCAAGACACCCTACGTGTGCCCGCTGCCGGATCATGTCGCGCCGCCGCTGGACATGTCCGTCGCGTAGAATTTCGTCTCGATACTTCGTCTGATCCGGCGAACATATTTTCCGCAGCGCAATGTGGATTCCGGCGTGTTTTGCCGCCGGATTGCCGAACGCTTGGGCTGCGGAACGCACTTTTGCCCAACGGACAGCCAGAAGACCGTTTGCATACACACGGTCCCAGTTGACGGGCACCCTATTCGGTGTGCCATCTACCGCCAGCCAAACCCGGCGGCCGCTCGCGCGGACGCCTGCATCCATACGGAACCAGACGGGGGACAACCATGCTGGATAAAAAACTGCGTTCGATGATCGGCGATGTGAAGGACGGGCGGATGGATCGCCGTGCCTTTATCCAGCGCATGGGCGCTGTCGGTCTGACTGCCCCGCTCGCCTACCAGATCCTCGCTCTCGGCGGCGTCGCCGTGGCCGAAGGTCCTTCGACCTACAAGCCGACCAAGCGCGGTGGCGGCGGTGCGCTGAAGCTGCTGTGGTGGCAGGGACCCACCCTGCTCAACCCGCATTTCGCCACCGGCACCAAGGACCAGGACGGATCGCGCCTGTTCTACGAACCGCTCGCCTCCTGGGATCCCGACGGCAACATGAAGCTGGTTCTGGCGGCGGAGATTCCCTCGATCCAGAACGGCGGGCTCGCCGCCGACGGCAAGTCGGTGACCTGGAAGCTCAAGCCCGGCGTCAAATGGCACGATGGCAAGCCGTTCACCGCCGACGACGTCGTGTTCAACTGGGAATATGCCAGCGATCCCGCCACCGCAGCCGTGACCATCGGCACCTACCGCGACATCAAGGTCGAAAAGATCGATGATCTCACGGTGCGCGTCCTTTTCGCCAAGCCGACCCCCTTCTGGGCCGACGCTTTCGTCGGCGCCCCCAATTCCATCATCCCCAAGCATCTTTTTGCGGATTACAAAGGCGCCAAATCCCGCGAGGCGCCGAACAACCTGTCACCTGTCGGCACCGGTCCCTACAAGTTCGTGGAATTCAAGCCCGGCGATCTCGTGCGCGGTGTGATCAATCCCGACTACCACATGCCGAACCGGCCCTATTTCGATACGCTTGAGATGAAGGGCGGCGGTGACGCCGTTTCGGCAGCGCGCGCGGTGATCCAGACCGGCGAATACGATTTCGGCTACAACATCCAGGTCGAAGATGACGTGCTGCTGCGCCTGGAGAAGGGCGGCAAGGGCAAGGCCGTCTACGCCGTGGGTGGCGACACCGAGTTCATCGCGCTCAATTTCACCGACCCCAATACCGAGGTCGATGGCGAGCGGTCCTCGATGAAGACCAAGCATCCGCTGTTCTCTGATCCGGCCGTGCGCAAGGCGCTGTCGATGCTGGTCGATCGCGAGTCGGTCAAGAAGGCGATCTACGGCCGTGCCGGCCGCACCACCGCAAACTTCCTCAACGGTCCCGAGAAGTTCGTATCCAAGAACAACACCTGGGAATTCAGCATCGAGAAGGCGACGAAACTCCTCGATGACGCCGGCTGGAAGCCCGGCGCGGACGGCATCCGCGAGAAGGACGGCAAGAAGCTGAAGCTTCTGTACCAGACCTCGATCAACGGGCCGCGCCAGAAGACCCAGGCCATCGTCAAACAGGCCTGTCAGAAGGCCGGCATCGACGTCGAGCTCAAATCAGTCGTCGCCTCGGTGTTCTTCTCCTCGGACGTCGGCAATCCCGACACCTATCCGAAGTTCTACGCGGACCTGGAGATGTTCCAGATTCCCATGAGCCAGCCGGATCCATCGCAGCACATGCGCCGCTATACGTCGGACAAGGTGGCAACCAAGGAAAACAAGTGGCAGGGCACGAACTACCCGCGCTGGGTTAACAAGGACTACGACGCGATCATCGCAGCGGCTGAAGCCGAGATGGACCCGATCAAGCGCGCCGAGCTCTACATCAAGGCCAATGACCTCTTGATTCAGGAGGTCGTCTTCATCCCGGTGCAGCACCGCCTCAAGGTGGAGGCCGCGGCCAACAACCTCGTCTGTATCGTCAGCGGCTGGGCCAACGAGACCGATAACCTGTTCGACTGGTACCGGGAGGCATGATCGCGCGGGCGTAAACGGGACATTTCCTATGAGTCAGTACGTCCTGCGTCGCCTCCTGATCGCGATTCCGAGCTTGCTCGGAATCTCGGTCGTGCTGTTCGTCGTGCTCGCGCTCGCTCCGGGCGATCCGTTCTCCGAGCTGGCGACAAACCCGAACGTGCCGCCCGAAGTGCAGGCCGCGCTTCGGGCCAAGTTCGGCCTCGACGACCCGATCTATCTTCGCTACCTGCACTGGCTCAACGCCATGTTGCACGGCGACTGGGGCTTCTCCTTCGTCAGCCGGATGGATGTCGACCAGCTCATCCTCCAGCGCCTGCCGGCCACGCTCTACGTGATCGGTTCGGCCCAGATCCTGGCGCTGTTGATCGCGATCCCGGTCGGCGTCTATGCCGCGACGAAACCTTATTCGCTGTTCGATCAGGTGGCCAACACGCTCGCCTTCGTCGGCTTTTCGCTGCCGACCTTCTTCACCGGCATCCTGTTCATCCTGGTCTTCTCGATCACGCTTGACTGGCTGCCCTTCGTCTACACGACCGACATCAAGGGCACCGGCATCCACTGGGTGCTCGAGATGATCCGGCAGGCGATCATGCCGGTGGCCGTGCTCGGCCTGTTCCAGGCGGCGTCGATGACGCGCTTCGTGCGCTCGGCAGTGCTCGACGTGATCCGGCTCGACTACGTCACCACGGCGCGCGCCAAGGGCCTCGGCCAGGCCAAGGTCATCGTCAAGCACGTGATGCGCAATGCGATGATCCCGGTGGTCACGCTCATTGCGTTGCAGATGCCGGCGGTGTTCGGCGGCGCGATCGTCACCGAGCAGATTTTTCGCATTCCCGGCATCGGCTCGTTGCTGATCTCCTCCATTCTCTCCAATGACACCCCGGTGGTGATGGCCGTGACCTTTGTGTTCGCCTGCCTGGTGGTGCTCTTCAATCTCATCGCGGATGTGCTGTATGGCTGGCTTGACCCTCGCATCTCCCTCCGCTGAGCGGCGGGTCTACTCGCCCTGGCGCGAGACGTGGCGGCGTTACAGCCGCCACAAGCTCGCTGTTGTCAGCGCATTCTTGCTGCTCATTCTCATTCTCGCCGTCGTGGTCGGTCCCTTCATCTGGCGCGTCAAGATCGACGACATCGATATCGTGGCGGGCATGCAGGGGCCGTCGCTTGCCCATCCCTTCGGCACCGACGATCTCGGCCAGGATATTCTGGCGCGCATGATCTATGGCGGGCGTATCTCGCTCGCGGTCGGGCTCGCGGCCATGCTGGTCTCTGTCTTCATCGGCACTCTCGTTGGTGCGCTCGCCGGCATGTCGCGCGGCGCGCTCGGCCACGGCCTGATGTGGCTTACCGACCTCTTCCTGTCGCTGCCGCAATTGCCGCTCCTGCTGCTGCTCATCTATCTCTTCCGCGACGGACTGAAGGTCGCATTCGGCCCCGAGGGCGGCATTTTCATCCTGATCGTGCTTGTCATCGGCGGCCTGCGCTGGATGCCGGTCGCGCGGCTGGTGCGCGCGCAGTTCCTGTCGATCCGCGAGAAGGAGTTCGTCGAGGCCGCCCGTGCGCTTGGCGCAAGTCCGGTGCGCCAAGTGGTACGGCACATCCTGCCCAATGCGCTCGGTCCGGTGATCATCGCCGGCACCATCGACGTTGCCGCCGCCATCATCGCCGAGTCCACGCTGTCCTTCCTCGGTCTCGGCTTCCCCCCGGATACGCCGACCTGGGGACGGCTGCTGTATGACGCCAAGGACTTTCTCGACATCGGCCCGCACTGGGCGTTGTTTCCGGGCGGCGCGATCTTCATCGCGGTGGTCGCCATCAATTTCATCGGCGACGGTCTGCGTGACGCGCTCGATGCGCGACGGGTGATTTGATGGCGCCGCTGCTGCAAATCAAGGGCCTCAAAACCCACTTCTCCACCGACGACGGCATCTTGCAGGCAGTCGACGGCGTCGACATCTCCATCAACAGGGGCGAGACGCTCTGCGTCGTCGGCGAATCCGGCTGCGGCAAGACGGTCACCGCGATGTCGATCCTGAAGCTGATCGCGATGCCGCCCGGCCGCATCGCGGCGGGCGAGATCATCTTCGAGGGCCGCGATCTGGTGCCGCTGACGAGCAACCAGCTCGACGAGATCCGCGCCAAGGAAATCGGCTTCATCTTCCAGGAGCCGATGACCTCGCTCAACCCCGTGCTCACCATCGGCGAGCAGATCGCCGAGAGCCTGCGCCGCCACGAGGCCGTCACCAGGAAGCAGGCGCTCGAGCGGACCATCGAGATGCTGAAGCTGGTGCAGATTCCCAACGCCGAAGGCCGCGTGCACAACTATCCGCATCAGTTTTCCGGCGGCATGCGCCAGCGCGTGATGATCGCGATGGCGCTCGCCTGCAAGCCCAAGCTGATCATCGCCGACGAGCCCACCACCGCGCTCGACGTCACCATCCAGGCGCAGATCCTCGACCTCTTGCAGGACATGAAGGAGCGCTTCGGCATGGCGGTGATGCTGATCACCCACGCCATGGGTGTCGTCGCCGAGACCGCGCAGCGCGTCGTCGTGATGTATGCCGGCAAGGTGGTGGAGGAGGCGGGCGTCGACGAGCTGTTCGCCGACCCGCGCCACCCCTATACGCAAGGGTTGATCCGCTCGATCCCGCGCATCGACCTCGACGCCGAGCACAAGACGCGGCTGGAGGCGATCGGCGGCTCGGTTCCGATCCTAATCAATCCACCGGTCGGCTGCCGTTTTGCCGCGCGCTGCCGCCACGCAATGAGCATCTGCACCGAGAAGGAGCCGCTCTTGCGCGAAATCGCGCCCGGCCACCGCATGGCCTGTCATTTGGGAGACGCGGCATGAGCGAGCCCTTGCTGCAGGTCTCCAACCTGAAGAAGCATTTTCCCGTGCTCGGCGGCCTGCTGTCGCGTCAGGTCGGCAGCGTCTATGCGGTCGACGGCGTGTCGTTCTCGGTCAATCGCGGCGAGACGCTTGGCCTGGTCGGCGAATCCGGCTGCGGCAAGTCGACGACAGGGCGCTGCGTGCTGCGCCTGATCGAGCCGACCGACGGCGAGGTCACCTTCGACGGCCAGGACGTGCGCAAGCTCGGTGGCAACGATCTGCGCGCGATGCGGCGGAACATGCAGCTCGTGTTCCAGGATCCGTTCGCCTCGCTCAATCCGCGCATGACGGTCGGCGCCATCCTCGGCGAGGCGCTCGTCATCCATAAGCTCGGCGCATCGGCCAAGGAGCGTGAGGAGCGCGTCGCGAGCCTGCTCGTGAAGGTCGGCCTCAAGGCCGAGCACATGCGCCGCTACCCGCACGAGTTCTCCGGCGGCCAGCGCCAGCGCATCGTGATCGCCCGCGCGCTCGCAGTCGAGCCGAAACTGATCGTCTGCGACGAGCCGGTGTCCGCGCTCGACGTGTCGATCCAGGCGCAGGTCATCAATCTGCTGGAAGATCTCCAGGCCGAGCTGAACCTGACCTATCTCTTCGTCGCGCATGATCTCTCGGTGGTCGAGCACATCTCCGACCGCGTCGCGGTGATGTATCTCGGCCGCATCGTCGAGCTTGCCAAGGCCAGCGATCTCTACCGCAACCCGCAGCATCCCTATACCAAGGCGCTGCTCTCGGCCGTGCCGGTTCCGGATCCCAAGCTCAAGCGCAACCGCATCCGACTCAAGGGCGACGTGCCGAGCCCGATGAAGCCACCATCAGGCTGTCACTTCCACACCCGCTGTCCGATCGCCCAGCCGCGCTGTTCGGAGAGCGCACCGGAGCTGAGGGAAGGCGCGGGCGGGCATTTGGTGGCGTGCCATCTGGCGTGAGATGCGCGTCGGGCCGTTGCGTTTCCTATCGACGATTTACGCCCGCTGCTTGCCGCGGATGCGCTGAGCGCGCTTGATCGGATTGCCCGGACCTTCCGAGACGGTACGCAATTCGCCGCTCGGCGTATCCGTTCGTACCGCATCGACCAGCCAATCATGGAAGGCGCGCATGCCGGCCGTCAGCTCCTTCGATTTAAGCCAGGTCAGCCAGTAAGATCCGGCCGCGACCTCTGCGGAAAAGGGCCGGGCGAGCCGGCCCGTCTCTACCTCGCGCCGAAACATTGCGATCGGAACAAGGGCAATGCCGACGCCGCGCGCCGCGGTTTCGGCCATCGCGAGGGAGCTGTCGAAGATCGGTCCCTGGATCATCGGGCAGGGCGCGCCCGCCACCGCGAACCAGAGCGGCCACTCCTCGGCGCGATAGGATCGCAACAGATTCTGTCCCACGAGATCGGCCGGCTTTCGCAAGCGGGCTGCGATGTCAGGGTGACAAACGGCCGAGAGCGGCGCCGCCATCAGATGGATCGCGTCTGTGCCGTGCCAGGAACCGTCGCCAAAGCGAAGCGCAAGATCGAGCCCGTCGCCTGCGATGTCCACGCGATTATTGTTGGTGAGCAGGCGCAGGTCGATATAGGGATGCGAATGTCGAAAGCGATCCAGACGCTGTAGCAGCCAGCCCGTTGCGAAGGTGCCGACGCAGCCAACTGTTACGACCTCGCGCGTTCCCCTCGCTTCGATCCGCTCGATCGCGCCGCTGATGCAACTGAACGCATCCGCCAGGACCGGGAAAAGCGCCAGTCCCTCGTCCGTCAGTGTAAGCCCGCGTGGAAGGCGCCTGAAGAGACTTGAGCCCAACATCTCCTCAAGCTGTTTGACCTGGTGACTGATCGCGGTCTGCGTCACCCGCAACTCGAGACCTGCCTTTGTAAAGCTCAGATGCCTCGCCGAAGCCTCAAAGGCACGCAGGGCGTTCAATGGAAGATGTTTGCGCACGGACATGATGACCAAGTTAAATTCATGGCTCGACATATAAATGATCGTTTGTGCGCCGTCACGACGTTGGCCATGTTCGCGCCGCCACGGGAGAATGAACATGCTGATGAGGCGGCAATTTGGACTTGGGGTTTTGGGCGTTGCGGCTGCTCTGGTGTTTCCGCAGTCGAACGAGTCGCGTGCCGCGGGGGAGCGGAAATCGCCCTTGGAGGAGGAACTCGCCCGCATCGAGCGCGAGAGCCTCGGGCGACTGGGAGTCGCGGTTCTCGACACCGAAACCGGGCTTGAGACTGGCTTGCGCGCCGGCGAGCGCTTCCCCATGTGCAGCACCTTCAAATGCCTGGCTTCGGCGGCCGTCCTGAAACGCGTCGATCATGCGGAATTGAGGCTCGAACAACTCATTCGCTTCGAGGCAAAGGACGTCGTGCAGTATTCGCCTGTGACCAAGGACCGTGTCGCCGCCGGAATGACTCTTGCCGAAATCTGCGAGGCCGCGCTCACGCAGAGCGATAATACGGCCGGCAATCTGCTGCTGCGTCAAATCGGCGGCCCCGACGGCCTCACCAGCTTTCTCCGCTCGCTTGGCGACAACGTAAGCCGACTCGATCGATGGGAAGTGGAGCTGAACGAGGCGCTTCCGGGTGATCCGCGCGACACCACCAGCCCGGCCGCAATGTTGCAGAATCTGCATCGCCTGATAGTCGGCGATGCGCTATCGGTGGCCTCGCGTCAGAGGCTGACGGATTGGATGGTCGCCAATAAGACCGGCGATACCCGTCTTCGTGCTGGCGTGCCCCGTGACTGGCGCGTCGCCGACAAGACCGGCGCCGGAGATCGTGGCACGACCAACGACGTCGGTGTCTTCTGGCCGCCGCGCCGCAAGCCGGTCCTGGTTGCGGCCTATCTGACCGGCTCCCAAGGATCGCCGGAGAAACGCAACGTTACGATTGCGGGGGTGGGCCGCCTTGTCGCGGAAACTGTTGTGGGACAGGCCGTCAAATGAGCGCAAAGAAGCCGTGCCTTGCGGCTCGCGCGCGGCTTCCGTTTTGGTCACGCGCTCTTCGCCGGCCAGGGCACGACCTGTCCCGACATCACCAGCCGGTCGCGGCCGCTGTCCTTGGCGGCGTAGAGTGCGCGGTCGGCGGCGGCCACCAGTGTGCTACCGTCCGTGGTGGTTGGGATGGGAGCCCCGTCGCGGCGCCGAGGCTCGCAGTGACCAGCCGTGAGGGCGGATTTTGGGCATGCAGCATGGCGAGGTCGTGCAGCGCCGCGCGAATCTCTTCGCCGACCCGGGCGCAACCTTGCGCATCGGTGTTCGGCAACAGCACGGCGAATTCCTCGCCGCCGTAGCGTGCCGCGACGTCGGCCGGGCGCTTGGCCTCGGCCGAGAGGATCCGGCCCAGCGCGCGCAGGCAACCATCGCCCGCCAAATGTCCGTAATGGTCGTTGAACGCCTTGAAATGATCGAGGTCGATCAGTAGGAGCGAGAGCTGCGTACCGTCGCGCCGGGCACGCGCCCATTCCTCCGCGAGGCGCTCGTCGAACGTGCTGCGGTTGGCGAGGCCGGTCAGGCCGTCGGTCGTCGCGAGCGAAGCAAGCTGGTCCTGAAGATCCCTTTGCTCGGTCACGTCGCGCACGACCGCGACGACGATGCCCTTGCTGCCAACGAAGCCCATTTCCGCCCTTTGGCCGGGCAATCAAGCGACATGGTGACCCGGATCGGGCTGGATAACCGGATGCTCTACGCCTCACCGTCATGCGTGCGCGTCATCGGCTGGTCTTCGGACGAACTGCTGGGCACGTCAGCCATTGCCGGCATTCATGCGGAGGACATTGAGCGGGTCGTACTCGGCCGGACGCGATCCTCGATATTTCGACGGATTATCGTTGAAGGATATTAACCACGGCGACCTCGCGCGCCGGATTCGTCTGGCGCCGCTGCTCACTTGTCCAGCGTAAATCCGACGCGCAGCGTCACCTGGTAGTGGCGCACGGCGTTGTTCTCGATGTGGCCGCGTGTCTGCACGACCTCGAACCATTTCATCTCGCGAACGGTCTTTGCGGCGCGGCTGATCGCGTTCTTGATCGCGTCCTCGATCGATGTCTCGGACGATCCGACCAGTTCCAGGATCTTGTAGACGTGATCCTTCTCGGCTGTAGGCATCGTGAGCCTCCCTTGGTTGGTTGGTTGCGCTGCGGCGCCCGCCGCCGCGTGACCTCCCATCTGAACGGGCGCCAGCCTCTCCAGTTCCGTCGTCCGCCATGACCCGCATGCCGGCGATCTGCGATGGCGCTGACGCTCGCGGCGTGACGCTGGCCTCTCGCGCGGGTTAGCGCGCGCCGGGAGCCGAGTTCGATGCCGGGCGCGGCTATCACCGTGGCCGGCGGCGCATTGCGCCACAGCATTCGTAGGAGCATCGCCAGCAGCACAATGAGCGCGCCGCCGGCTTGGAGCGCTCGTCCAAGCCCGTCGCAAGGCTCGTCGATTGCAGCAGGCCGCAGGCGCTGGCCAGCATGATGAGTCCGTACAAGACGCTGCGTTCGCACGACGTCGTGGCAAGGAATGTGATCGGGATGTAATCCGCGGCGCGAGCCCTACGGATCCAGCTCAGTATCCCAGTAGAGATAATCCAGCCAGCTGTCGTGCAGATAGTTCGGCGGGAACAGACGGCCGTTGCGGTGGAGCTGGTGCACGGTCGGGGCGAAGGCGTGCTGGCGCGGAAACATCCTGGCCTGCACCGGCGTGAGATTGCCCTTGCGCAGGTTACAGGGCGAGCAGGCCGCGACCACGTTCTCCCAGGTGGTCTGGCCGCCTTTGCTGCGCGGGATGATGTGATCGAAGGTGAGGTCTTCGGGCGAGCCGCAATATTGGCAGTTGAAGCGGTCGCGCAGGAAGACGTTGAATCGGGTGAAGGCAGGATGAGTGGTCGGCTTGACGAAGGATTTGAGCGAGACCACGCTCGGCAATTGCATCTCGAGCGTGGGACTTCGCACCGCCTGATCGTAATGGGCCACGATGTTGACGCGGTCGAGGAACACCGCCTTGATCGCGTCCTGCCACGACCAGAGAGACAGCGGGTAGTAACTCAGCGGCCGGAAGTCCGCATTCAGCACCAACACCGGCCAACTGCCTTGCGAGACATGTGCGTTCAATTAACGCTCCCGGCCTCCACGTACGCTGCGAAGCAGCATGTATTGACATACTACATGCAGCGTGACGGGATTGTGAAGCCCGTTGAGCGACTTATTCGGGCGCAAGCAATGCGGCGGCGGGGTGGCAAAACGCCCAAAAAGCCGCGATCCGAAGCGTGGTCCGCATGGCTGGCCCGGAACCACCTTCGATGGGGCGTCGTGGCTTTTGCCGTGGCACCTAGTCCCGCACCCGCTCCAGCTTCTGCAAACACCGCGTCGCGCGCACCACGGCCGGTATCTCCTCGTCCGGAAAGCTCGTCTTCCAGTCGGCGACGCCGACCTCGCCGACATAGATGTCGCCCTTGGAATCCAGCGCGATGCCATGCGGCGCCAGAAACTTTCCGCTCATGACGCCCGGGCCTTCCTCGCCGCCGAGCCGCGCAATGCGTTTTCCCTTCGCGTCCATGATCGACAGCCGCGGGCCGATGTTGGGCACCTTGCGGTTGATCGCGAGGCCGGGCCCGAGCTCGCCAATGATGAAGGTCGGATTCTTGCCGCCGCCGCAGCACAGCGCGCAGGGCCGGTGCAGATTGTTCCACTGCGTCTCGTACTTGCCGTCACCGTCGAACACCTGCACGCGGTGGTTCTCGCGGTCGGCGACGTAGACCCAGCCGTCGGCGTCGGTGGCGATATTGTGCACGATGTTGAACTGGCCGGGATCGGTGCCGGGCTCGCCCCAGCTCTTCATCAGCTTGCCATCGGGCGTGAACTTGTGCACGCGGGCATTGCCATAGCCGTCGGAGACGTAGATCTCGCCCTTCGGCGACAGCGCGCTATGGGTGCAGCGATGGAAGGGATCTCCGCTCATGAACGGTGTCGGCTTCTCGGGGATGCCGATCGTCAGCAGCACCTTGCCGTCGGTGCTGCATTTGCGCACGGTGTGGTCGCCGTCATCGGTGCAATAGAGATTGTCATCGGCATCGATATGCAGGCCGTGGGCGCGGGAGAACAGGCCTTCGCCCCAGCTGCGCAGGAAATTGCCATCGCGATCCAGCACCACCATCGGGTGGGCGCCGCGGTTGAAGACGTAGATGCGATCCTTGCTGTCGACCGCGACCGATGCGACGTCGGTCAGCTGCCAGCCGTCAGGCAGTTTCGCGAAATTGTCGACGACGCGGTAGCGGTGCTCGCCGGTGCCGAGAATGGCTGGCATGATTTTTTTCTCCTGTTCGTGTCAGCGGCGCACGATCGTCTCCACACTGTCATTGCAAGCGAAGCAATCCAGACCGCCTCCGCGGAAAGACTCTGGATTGTTTCGCTTCGCTCGCAATGACGAGATACGCTCGAATTCGTCGAGCCAGGCTTGCGCGGATACGGAAATATCCTTCGTCCTGTCCAGCAAGCGCGACCTCGCACGTCATCGGGGCGTTTTCCCCTGACAATCGAAGGCTATACTGGATCAGCCTATGTCAAAAGCGCTTTACCCGAGCAGTGAAAGCATGTGGCCCTGCTCGGGCGGAATACGGCCCTTCAGCGTATCGAGATAGACCTGCCTCACGGCCTCCGGCCCACGGCTCTCGACCACCGTCAGGCATCTCTCCAGCAGCGGCGCAAAACCCGACCATGCCGCGCCAAAGCGCTGCTCGATGCCGCCCGGCCCCCATTCCCTAGCGCGCTGGCGGATCTGGTCGGGAGCGAAGAACCAGCGCGGCTTTGCACCGGGCAGTTCGCCCTCGTCGGCCGCGGTGGCGCGATGCGTCAATCCGACGCGCACGGAGCATTTCATCTGGCTACCGAAATGCCGGTGCAGCTCGGCACGTAACGCGCTGTTGCCGGCCATGTCGACGAAGGCGACAGGCGCATCGGATGGCAGCGACGTCACGCGGTCATAGATGACGACCTCGTCATAGCAGCCGAGCGAGGTGACGAAGCCGGTATTGCCGGCTGACGTCAGTCCGATCACCTTGCGGCCGCGCGCATGCAGGAGATGCGCAAGCCCGAACGCGGTCTTGCTCGAGGCGCTCGACAGCAGCACGCTGCTTGCAGCGAAATCGTCGTTCTCGGCGAGGAAGTCGTCGACCAGGAACGACAGCATGAACAGCGGCCGCAGCAGCGCCCGATAATCGCCGTGCCGCCCCGCGTAAGCAGGATCGCCGCTGACGCGGGCATAAGCGTTGTAGACAGGTGCCACGCCTTGGCGATGCGCGGCGCCGTCGCGCAGGCCGCGTCTGCTGACGTCGGTAGCTTCAATGACAAGATGAGTCGCCATCGGGAAATAGCCGAACAGGCGCTCGCCCACGGCGACGTTCGGATGCTTCGATTCGACCACCTCGCCAAAGCCCCATACCGGAATGTTGCCGAAGCCGCCTGGGGCTGGAAACAGCTGCCAGTATTTCAGTTCGTCGCCGAGCACCGCATAGGTAATGTTGTTGGCGGTGAAGGCGAAGCGGTCGACCTTCACTAGCAGGGCGTCGGGCGGCAGCGCATCCGCGCCGGGAAGCGCCGTCGCGATCGTCTTGCACTGGTCGAGGTCATCTTTCGCAACGACGAAGTCGATCGATGTCATGACTTGATCCCGGCTCTGTCCGCGCGGGCATCTCATCATTCATCGGCAAAGCTTTTGCAACAGCAACATAGTTTTAAACGCTGTTTGCAGCCGTTCATCACGCGCCGGCGCGTGCATGGCCAGCCCAATAGGGCTCCCGCAGCTTGCGCTTGAAGATCTTGCCGGTCGCCTCGCGCGGCAGCGCGTCGCGGAATTCGACGTCCTTCGGCACCTTGAAATTGGCAAGTTGCTTGCGCAGGAACGACTGGACCGCGGCGGATGAGAGTTCGGCGCCCGGCTCGGACTCGACATAGGCGCACAGCCGCTCGCCAAATTCGGCGTCGGGTATGCCGAACACGGCGCAGTCGCGCACTCCCGGCATTCCAATCAGCGCGTTCTCGATTTCGGCTGGGTAGATGTTGACTCCGCCGGAGATCACCATGTCGCGCTTGCGGTCGCACAGGAACAGGTAGCCGTCCTCGTCGAGATAGCCGACGTCGCCGACGCTGACGAGCCCGTCGCGACCGGCCTCGGCGCGGGCCGCGGCCTTGCCGTGATAGTCGAAATCCGGCACCGAGACCTGCCGCATGTAGATTTCACCGGCTTCGTTGACGCCGCACGGGCTGCCGTCGGTGCGGAAGATCTTGACGATGCCACCCTCGATGGCGCGGCCAACGGTGCCGGGCTTCTTCAGCGCCTCCTCGGCGGAATGCCACACCGGAATTCCGGTCTCGGTCGAGCCGAAATATTCGTTGATGACCGGCCCCCACCAATCGATCATCGCCTTCTTCACGTCGGGCGGGCAGGGTGCTGCGCCGTGGACGACGAAGCGCAGCGAGGACAGATCGTAGCGCCGCTTCACCTCGTCGGGCAGCCGCAGCAGGCGCACGAACATCGTCGGCACCATGTGCATGTTTGTGACGCGATGGCGCTCGACCAGTTGCAGCAGCTCTTCGGGATCGAACCGGGCTTCCAGCACAATGGTGCAGCCGCTGCGATAGGCCAGCATGCCATAGGAGTGCGGGGCGGAATGGTACATCGGGCCGTTGATCAGCACGATCTGACCCTCGTTCGGCTTGACGCCATAGGCGATCGCGCCGACGCGTTCGGAGGCCGCGACCTGATCGGGGCGCATTGGCATCCGCCGCACGCCTTTCGGCATACCCGTGGTGCCGGACGTGTAGAACATCGGCGCGCCGCGGAGCGGCGGCTGGGCGAGTTCCGTCTGGCTGTCCCGCCATTCGTCCCAGTCGGTCAGTCCGCCCGGAACCTCTGTGAGCGCGGCCGGGATGTTGAATGCCGTGGCGATCTCCGGCGGCGTCGGCATGACCATCAGCGTCAGGCCGTCCGGCAGGCCGCCGCTGATCTGCGGCAGCAGGTCGGCGTGGCAGATCAGGATATCGGCGCCGCTGTCGGCCAGGATATAGCGGACTTCGGCGGCCTTCAGGTGCCAGTTGATCGGCACCACCGGTCTGCCGAGCGCGGCCGAAGCTGCGATCACCTCGAACAGCGCGAAGTCATTGCGCAGCATCATGGCGACCGGCGTGCCTTCTCGTGCGCTGAGCGCGCTGAAACCGCCCGCGGCCCGTTTGATCCGCGCATGAAGTTCTGAATAGTCGATCCGGCGTTCACCGCTGATGATCATGTCGTGTCCCTATCCGTCAGGCTTAGCGGTCGTCCAGCACATCGCCAAAACTCACCCAGCTCTTGCCGTTGAAGCGCCGCAGCTGCAGCTGCTGGAACGGCAGGTAGTCGTCGGGGCCGGTCGTAACAGTCATGCCCAGCAGCAGCAGCGGCAGCTTGACGCCCTTGAGTGAAGCCGCCTGGCGCATGATGTTGTCGCGGCTGACATCGTCTTTGCACGCCTTGAGCACCGTCATCAGCAGTGTGGCATAGTGATAACCGGCGGCGTAGTTCGAGTTGGAGAGATCCGCGGTCGGCATGTATTGCTTCATGAACGCGAAATAATCCTTCACGCCGGGATCCTCGGCCCATTGCGGGTCCATCGTGTCCTTCTGGTTGCTCGACGAGATCAGGCCGACGGCATTGTCCAGCCCCGCCGGCTCCAGGAACGAGATCGAGGAGGCCGAGGTGGGCACGAAGAACAGCTCGGGCTTCCAGCCGATCTCGGCCACCCCCTTAACCATCTGCGAGGTGAACTTGCCGAGCACGACGCCGAACAGCACGTTGGCGCCTGAGGCCTTCAAGGTCGAAAGCTGCGAACTGATCGTCGGCGCGCTGGTCTCGTAGCTTGCTTCGGCGATGATCATGCCGGCCGCCTTGGCCCCGAGCGCACGTTTGAAGCCCGCCACATAGTCGCGGCCGAAATCGTCGTTCTGCGACAGGATTGCGATTTTGGCGTCGGGCTTGGTCTGCAAGATGTATTTGGCATAGACCACGCCCTCGGATTCGTAGGCCGCCATGCCCGGCATGGTCCACGGGTTCTTCTGCGGATCGGCCCATTTGGTGGCGCCCGAGAGCACGAACAGCTGCGGCACCTTCTTGGCGTTGAGATAGCGCTGCACGGCGCTGTTGGTGGCGGTGCCGAGCGAGCCGAACATCATCAGCACCTCCTCCTGCTCGACCAGCTTGCGGGTTTGCTCGACCGTCTTCGGCGGCGAATAGGCATCGTCCAGCGTGATGAACTTGACCTTGCGGCCGTTGACGCCGCCTTCGGCATTGAGCTTCTCGAAGAACGCCTCCTGGGTCCGCCCGATCGCGCCGAAGCCCGAGGCTGGACCGCTGTAGGGCAGGGTCTGCCCGATCCGGATCTCGTCGGTGCTCTGCGCACCGGCGGGGTCTGCGAGGAAGGTCAGCAACGCAATGCCAAACAGAGCGGCCGCCCGCATCATGATATTCTCCCGTCGTTCTTGTTGGTTGGGACCGAGCTATCAGGCGCTGGCGCGGATCAGCAAGTCCTGCCGCGCCTGGTCGAACTCCCGCTTCATCCGATCGACGAGCTCGGCGACCGGCGGCGCGTCGGTGATCTGGCCGATACCCTGGCCTGAGCCCCAGATGTCGCGCCACGCCTTGGATTTCGTGTTGCCGCCGGAGCCGAAGTTCATCTTCGTCTTGTCGGCGACCGGAAGGTTGTCCGGATCAAGCCCGGCGGCGGCGATCGAGGGTCCAAGATAGTTGCCGTGCACGCCGGTGAACAAATTCGTATAGACGATGTCGTGCGCCGCATGCTGCACCAGCGCGTTCTTGTAGCCATCTACGGCGTTGGCCTCCGCGGTCGCGATGAAGCGGGTGCCCATATAGGCGAGGTCGGCGCCGAGCGTCACGGCGGAGGCGACGCCGAAGCCGTCGCTGATCGCACCCGACAGCAGGATCGTGCCCTTGAACCATTGCTTGACTTCGCGCACCAGCGCGAACGGCGACAGCGTGCCGGCATGGCCGCCGGCGCCGGCGCACACCAGGATCAGCCCGTCGACGCCTTGTTCCGCGGCCTTGCGCGCATGCTTGACGTTGATGACGTCGTGGAACACCAGGCCGCCATAGGAGTGCGCGGCCTCGACGATCTCGGCGGGCGGCCGCAGCGAGGTGATGATGATGGGCGCCCTGTGCTTCACGCAGGTCTCCATGTCCTTCATCAGCCGGTCGTTGGAGGCGTGGCAGATCTGGTTGACCGCGTAGGGGGCGACCTTTTTGCCGGGATTGCGCGACTTGTATTCGCCGAGCTCATCCTCGATGCGGCTCAGCCATTCGTCGAGCTTCTCGGCCGGGCGGGCGTTGAGCGCGGGAAACGAGCCGACGACGCCCGCCTTGCACTGGGCGATCACCAGCTCCGGTCCGGAGACGATGAAGAGGGGCGAGCCGACCACCGGCAGTTCGAGGGTGTCTTTCAAGAGAGCGGGCAGCGCCATGATGTCCTCCCGGAAAACGCGCCCCGCCGGCCTGCGGATGGGAAGGCGTTTCCTGTTGATTGTCGCCGGCGGCTTGCCGGCCCGCATTCGCGGATTTGACACCACTATAAAGGTTGGCGAGCGGACCCTGATCGTTCAATAATGAACAGACGACCATTCAGGTTTGAACAAAGGGCTGCAGGTGGATTGGGATCTTTGCAAGACCTTCGTCGCGGTGGCGGAGACCGGCAGCTTCACCGCGGCGGCACGCCGGCTGCACACCAGCCATCCGACCGTCAGCCGCAAGATCGCGGCGCTGGAAGCTCAGCTCGGCACCAGATTGCTGGTGCGCGCCGCCGACGGCCTGGCGCTGACCGCGGATGGCCGGACGCTGCGCGAGCATGCCGAGGCGATGGCGGCGGCAGCGCTGCGGGCGGAGACGGCGGTCTCGGCAGGAGGGCACAAGGCGCGCGGCACCGTCAAGCTGTCGATCGGCGCGACGCTGGCCTCGCACTGGCTGATGCCGCGCCTGCCTTCCTTCCTGCGCGCGCACGATCACATCCAGCTCGAGATCATCACCCATCCGTTTCCGGCGAGCGTGCGCCGGCGCGAGGCGGACGTGGTGCTGCGGCCCTTCGACAGCGGCGAGGAAAACCTGGTCGGCCGCAAGATCGGCCGTCTCGGCACGGGATTCTATGCGTCACGCGACTATGCCGGCGGACGCTCCTTGCCGGAACGGCGTGGCGAGTGGAAAGGCCACAGCGTTATCGGTTTTGCCGACCAGACGTCCAATGTCCAGCTTGCGCGCTGGAGCGACGTCGTCACGCGTCAGGGCAGGGTCGTGATGCGTTGCTCGTCCCAGGGCGACATGCTGGCGGCGGTCCGCGCCGGGATCGGAATCTCTGCGCTGTCGTGCTTCGTCGCGGAAAGCTATCCGGATCTCGTGCGCGTCGCGCCACAGAAGCTCGCCAGCGTGGCGGACCTGTGGCTCCTCGCCCATCCCGACCTCGTCGAACTGCCCGCGGTGCGTGCTGTGGTCGAATTTGTCGCAGCATGCGCCCGAACCGATCGTGCGAGCTTGCGCGGCTAAGCTTGCCCGGCGATCACGCCTTCGCGCTTCTTCACCGCGCGATAATAGCTCCACCACAGATGCGCTGCGGCCCCGCGCAGGGGGCGCCAGGGTTCGGCGAGCGGCACCATCTGTTTCTCCGTCGGCCGTGTCTTCAGGCCGAGCCCGATACGAATGCCTTCCTGCACGGCGAGATCGCCGGCCGGCCAGGCATCGCCATGGCCGAGGCAGAACAAGAGATAGACGTCCGCGGTCCACGGCCCGATGCCGGGCAGCGAGATCAGCGTGTGATGCGCGGCGTCGGCGTCCTCTTCGGCAAGCACATCGAGATTCAGCCGCTCCGCCATGATTTCGCGCGCGAGATATTTCAGCGTCTTGATCTTGGCGGCGGAAAGCCCGAGCCGTCCCAGCCGGTCGATGCGGGCGCGGCGCACCGCGTCATGGTCGAACGGATCGAAGGCGGCGGACAGCCGCCCCCAGATCGCCGCCGCGCTCGCGGTCGAGAGCTGCTGCCCGCAGACGATGTGCGCGAGCCCCACAAAGCCCGGCTCGCGCCGCCGCAGGGCCGGCATGCCCGCAACCTCAAACACGGGTTTGAGGCGCGGGTCGCGCTTGATCAGCGCGTGGACGGCCTCTTCGAGATCGGACTGGGTTTCGAGGTGGATGGTCATTTTGGTCGGCAAACTCTCTCTGGCATCATGGCCGGACTTGTCCGGCCATCCACGTCCTTCTAACCGTGCAGCCTTCTTAGCATGAGGTTGATTCTGGCATTTGTCCGCGGCCTTGACACGATCGCTGTGTGGCACCGAAGAACGTGGATGGCGGGGACGTAGGCGAGCGGAAGCGACGCCGTCCTTCGGACGGCTGCGCCCGGCCATGACGAGATCTGTCGTATGATGCCACCCGTTTTCCGATTTGCCCCCAGTCCGAACGGTGCTCTGCATCTCGGCCACGCTTATTCCGCGCTGCTCAATCTTGACCGCGCCCGCGAGTCCGGCGGAAGGTTCTTGCTGCGCATCGAGGACATCGATGCGACACGCTGTCGGCCCGAGTTCGAAACTGCGATCTACGAGGACCTCGCCTGGCTCGGCATCGCCTGGGAGATTCCGGTGCGGCGGCAGTCCGAGCATCTCGCCGACTATCGCGCCGCGCTGGACAAGCTCTCGGCGCTGGGCCTCGTCTATCCCGCCTTCGAAAGCCGCGCCGAGATCGCAAGGTTGGTGGTCGTGCGCGAGGCGGGTGGGCCCTGGCCGCGCGATCCCGACGGCGCGCCGCTTTATCCCGGCAATGCGAAATCGTTGTCTGCCGGCGAGCGGACGCGCCTGATCGCATCCGGCACACCCTATGCGTTGCGGCTCGACATGGCGGCCGCGTGCGGCCGTGTAGGTGGCCTGACCTGGAACGAGCTGGGAGAGGGCCCCGACGAGGAGCGCGGCACCGTCCCGGCGCATCCGGAGGCCTGGGGCGACGTGATCCTGGCCCGGAAGGAGACGCCCACGAGCTACCATCTGTCCGTGGTCGTCGACGACGCGCTTCAGGGCGTAAGCGAGGTGGTCAGGGGCCAGGATCTGTTTCATGCTACCTCTGTCCATCGGCTGCTCCAGGAGCTGCTCGGCCGGCCTGCACCCACCTATCGCCACCACAAGCTGATTCGCGACGAGGCAGGCCGGAAGCTCGCGAAATCGAGCCGTTCGACCGGCCTGCGCAACCTGCGTGCCGCCGGAGCTACGCCCGCCAGCATCCGCCGGTTGGTGGGATTAGATTAAGTTTCTCTGGGGGTTAGCAAAAGGTCGCCGTGACTCAAGGCATCGCTCCGTGCCATGCTCGCCGATGAGCGCGCGGTTCGAAGCGGATACTTCGAAGGGGAATTATGGCGGCGAAAACGCGCGCAGCGCGCACCACGCGGACGTCCAGGCGATCGCCTCGGAAGCGATCCGGGGCGGCCGTCAAGGTGCGCAAGCGCAGCACAAGGGTGGTTGAACCGGACGTGGTCCAGGCGGCGCTCGCCGCCTTTGCCCACGAGGTCCGTACCCCCCTGACCGGCATTCTGGCGATCAGCGACCTGCTCGCAACCTCGGACCTCGGGGAGCGGGAGCGACGCTGGGCCGACACCATCAAGGCCGGGGCCGAGCATCTGGCGAGCCTTGCCACTTTGTTTGTGGACGCCGCCCGGACCGAGAACGGCGGCGGCAGCACGCTGCGGCAGGACCTGTTCGACCTGCGGACACTCGCCCGCAGCGCCGGCGATTCGCTTGCCGGGCGCGCCGCGGCCAAGGGCCTTCAGGCCCAGGTCGAGATCTCCGAAAAGCTTCCCGGTCTGGTGGTGGGTGATCCCGTCCGCTTGCGTGCTGCGCTGGAGAACCTGATCGACAATGCTGTAAAATTTACCGACCAGGGGGGCGTGGCGCTTGCGGTCGTACCCTGCCGTCTGGCCAAGAGCAGGGGCAAGGCAAAGGACAAGGCGAAGGATAAGCGCAGGGTCGGCGCCGCCTTCGCGGTGTCCGACAGCGGCATCGGCCTGACCATGGCGGAGATCAAGCGGCTGTTCCGCCCGTTCACCCAGGCTAATGTCACCATTGCTTCGCGCTTCGGCGGCGCCGGCTTGGGGTTATCCTCGGTGAAGCAACTCGCGCGCGCGATGGGCGGCGACATCACCGTCGCGCCGCGGCGCGGCGGCGGCGCCACCTTCACGCTGACGGTGTCGCTCGATGCGGCGGGACCGGCGAGGTCCCGCAAGTCGGCCGACGACGAGGCGGAGGCGGTGTCGGGGCTACGCGTGCTAAGCGTCGAGGACAATCCGTTCGGCCGCGTCGTGCTCAACACCATTTTGACCGAGCTTGGCCATCATGCAGAGTTCATCGGGCGCGGCGAGGATGCCGTGAACCGGCTTGCGCAGGGCACCTTCGATGCGGTGCTGATGGACATGGTGTTGCCCGGCATCGACGGCGTCGAGGCGATAAGACGAATCCGCACCATGGCGGCGCCGCTCGGTCAAATCCCCATCATCGGGGTCTCCGGCCGCGGCGAAGACGAGGCGGCCTCGCGCGAAGCCGGCGCCGATGCCTTCCTGATCAAGCCTGTGTCTCCGCGGGCTCTAGCGACTGCGCTGCTTGAAGCGAAACGCCGTGAGGAAGCCGCGACTTGATGATCGCGGCATTGAGTTCGCCGCCATAGACGAAGATCGCGGCGATGAAATACAAAAACACCAGTGCGATGATCACCGAGGCGAGCCCCGCATACATCGTCACGTAATTGTTGGCGAAGCGCGCAAGGTATTGCCCGAACACGATACCGGAGATCAGCGACGCCACGATGGTGAAGACGATGCCGGGCAGGATCTGGAGGAAGCCGCGCCGTCCCGCCGGCAGCCAGGCATGCAGGATGATCAACGCCACCACCAGCGCGCCGACGGTTATGCCGTAGCGCAGCCAGGTGAGGATGCTTTCGTTGGACTCGACGAACAGCGGAATGTGGCGCCGAGCCGCCTCGATGATGAGAGGTCCGAGCACGATCAGGAACGCCATGGCAAGCGCGGTGAAGGCTGCAACCAGCGTGTAGCCGATCGATTCCAGCCGCAGCCAGTACCAGGGCCGCATCTCCACCACCGCGTAGGCGCGATTGAGCGCGACGCGCAGCGCCTCGACGCCGTTGGAGGCGAAATAGACCGAGAGCACCGCGCCGATGGTGAATACGCCGGTGCGGGTCGTGGTCAGCACGTCGTGAACCTCGCCCGAGATCGAATCGGCGACCTGCTTAGGCCAGACCTGGAGCATCAGGCTGGCGGCCTGGTCGGCGAGCTCCTTGGAACCGAAGAAGCCCGCGAGCGAGGTCAGCACGATCAAAAACGGGAACAGCGCCATCAGCGTCGACAGCGCGATATGGCTCGCGATCGCCCAGCCGTCGTCGGCCAGGAACGTGTAGAACGCGTCCATCGCCACGACATAGATGTAGCGGATTGCTTTCACGCGCCACCCGTATTGGCTGTCGTCTCTCGCTTGCGCTCGCGGCGTCGTTCACCTCGCCCCGCTTGCGGGGGGAGGCCGACGCACTCGGCAGCGCACGTGCGCGCCTGAGCGCGGCGGGTGAGGGGGAGCCTCCGCGAGGACGGTGAGAGTTGGACTCGCGGAGAGTCCCCCTCACCCGAATTCGATCTGCGATCGAATTCGACCTCTCCCGGCAAGCGGGGCGAGGTGAAGGGCGACTGCATCAAATCCAAAATCATCCAGCCAGCTTGTGATATTATTGGCTTAAAAGCCAGATCGTGAACACCATGGCGGACCGGCGCACACGGTGTTATCTACCGTCGGATGGCATCTGTCCTGAGTACTTTCATCCTGCCGGCTGCAGCCGGCGCCGTGGCGTTGGTGCTGCTGCTCGGCCTCATCAACATGATGCGCGGCGGCTCGCCCAACACCTCGCAGAAGCTGATGCGCTGGCGCGTGCTGCTTCAGTTCGTGGCGATCGTCATCGCCATGCTCGCAGTCTGGGCGATGGGACGTTAAACATGGTCGTGCTCAACCGCATCTATACGAAAACCGGTGACGATGGCACGACGGCGCTCGGCTCGGGCGAGCGGCGTCCGAAGTACGATTTGCGCATCGAGGCCTACGGCACGGTCGACGAGACCAATGCCGCGATTGGCGTGGTGCGTCTCCATACCCATGACGCGCCCGAACTCGATGCGATGCTCGGCCGGATCCAGAACGATCTGTTCGATCTCGGCGCCGATCTCGCCGTGCCCGAGCGTGAAGGTAAAGCTGAACGGTTGCGGGTAGTGGCGAGCCAGGTCCAACGGCTTGAGCGCGACATCGACGCGCTCAACGACAAGCTCGCGCCGCTCACATCCTTCGTGCTGCCGGGCGGCACGCCAGCCGCCGGCCACCTACATGTCGCGCGTACGATATGCCGCAGGGCGGAACGCGTGATGGTGGAACTTGCGGCTCGGCCTGGCGAAACGGTCGGCGCGGCTGGCATCCAATATATGAATCGCCTGTCGGATTTCCTGTTCGTGGCAAGTCGGGCCGCCAACCACAATGGTGCCGGCGACGTGCTCTGGGTTCCGGGCCAGAACCGCTGATCCATTGAGCGGGCGCATTTCTGAGAACTAAAATTAGGCCGCTTCGCGCGTTGACCGGGCCGGATCAGGCCTTTAGGTTCCGCGCCAGTTGATATCCCCTCCCAAATTGACTGAAAGAGGATCGATGAAGGTCTTGGTACCGGTAAAGCGGGTGGTCGATTACAACGTCAAGGTCCGCGTTAAGGGCGATGGATCGGGCGTTGAACTCGCCAACGTCAAAATGTCGATGAACCCGTTCGACGAAATCGCGGTCGAGGAAGCGCTGCGCCTGAAGGAAGCCGGCAAAGCCACCGAGGTCGTCGTGGTATCCATCGGACCGGCGCAGGCGTCGGAGACGATCCGCACAGGCCTTGCCATGGGCGCCGACCGCGGCATCCTGGTGAAGGCCGAGGGCATCGTCGAACCGCTCGCGGTCGCCAAGATCCTGAAGAAGATCGCCGACGAAGAACAGCCGGGCCTGATCATTCTCGGCAAGCAAGCGATCGACGACGACAGCAATCAAACCGGCCAGATGCTGGCCGCGCTGCTCGGATGGTCGCAGGCGACATTCGCCTCCAAGCTCGAGGTCGAAGGCTCCGATTTCAAGGTCACCCGCGAAGTCGACGGCGGTCTCCAGACCGTCAAGCTGAAGGGGCCGGCGATCGTCACCACCGATCTGCGTCTCAACGAGCCGCGCTATGCGTCGTTGCCCAACATCATGAAGGCCAAGAAGAAGCCGATCGCGGACAAGACCGCCGCCGATTACGGCGTCGATCTCACCGCGCGCCTCGAGGTTCTCAAGACCACCGAACCGGCGGGCCGCTCGGCCGGCGTCAAGGTCAAGGACGTCGCCGAGCTGGTGTCGAAACTCAAGAACGAAGCCGGGGTGCTCTGATGACGACGCTTCTGATTGCCGAACACGACGGTGCGTCGCTGAAGGATGCGACCAACAAGGCCCTGACCGCGGCCGCCGCGCTCGGCGCGGATGTCGAGGTGCTCGTCGCCGGCGAGAACGCCAAGGCCGCGGCGGATGCCGCCGCCAAGCTCGCAGGCGTCAAGAAGGTGCTGCTCGCCGACGGCGCGCTTTACGCGCACGATCTCGCCGAGCCGCTGGCCGCGCTGATCGTCTCGCTGGCCCCCGGCTACGACGCCATCGTCGCTCCCGCGACCTCGCGCTTCAAGAACGTGATGCCGCGCGTCGCAGCGCTGCTCGACGTCATGCAGGTCTCGGAGATCACCAAGGTGATCGCCCCCGACACTTATGAGCGTCCGATCTATGCCGGTAACGCGATCCAGACGGTGAAGTCGAAGGACGCCAAGAAGGTCATCACGGTCCGTACCTCGACCTTCGCCGCTGCGGGTGAAGGTGGCAGTGCGCCGGTCGAGAGCGTCGCTGTGGCGGCCGATCCGGGCCTGTCGACCTTCGTCGGCGAGGAAGTCGCCAAGAGCGACCGTCCCGAGCTGACCTCGGCCAAGATCATCGTCTCCGGTGGGCGCGCCATGCAGAGCCGCGAGAATTTTGCCAAATACATCGAGCCGCTGGCCGACAAGCTCGGCGCCGGTGTCGGTGCCTCGCGCGCGGCGGTCGACGCCGGCTATGCGCCGAACGACTGGCAGGTCGGCCAGACCGGCAAGGTGGTGGCCCCCGAGCTCTATGTCGCCGTCGGCATTTCCGGCGCGATCCAGCATCTGGCCGGCATGAAGGACTCCAAGGTGATCGTCGCGATCAACAAGGACGAGGACGCGCCGATCTTCCAGGTCGCCGATTACGGCCTCGTCGCCGACCTCTATCAGGCGGTTCCTGAGCTCACCGAGGCGCTCGGCAAGCTTGGCAAGTAAAAACGGGGTAAAACACCGGCCGGAGGTGTACACTCCGGCCGGCGTTTTCTTTGGCGTGGGGCACGCCGGGGGAGCGATCCAATCTAGGTTTCGAGCCAAGGTTCTGATTAAATCAGGCTTCTGGTAAAATCGGCCCCCCGGCTCAAGGGGATAGGCAGGGCGCGATGTGCGCGCCGTTCCGGTGGATGGCAATATGGCTGCAATCATCAAGAAGGTCGGCGTGATCGGCGCGGGGCAGATGGGCACTGGCATCGCGCATGTCGCGGCGCTGGCCGGCTTCGACGTGGTGCTCAACGACATCTCGGCCGATCGCCTCAAGTCGGGCATGGCCACCATCAACGGCAATCTGGCGCGTCAGGTCTCCAAGAAGGCCGTCACCGAGGAGGCCAAGACCAAGGCCGTTGCGCGCATCGCGCTCGCCGAAAAGCTGGACGACCTTGCCGACTGCGATATCGTGATCGAGACTGCGGTCGAAAAGGAAGAGGTCAAGCGCAAGATCTTTCACGAGCTCTGCGCGGTGTTGAAGCCGGAGGCGATCGTGGCCTCCGATACCTCCTCGATCTCGATCACCCGGCTCGCCGCCGCCACCGACCGGCCCGAGCGCTTCATCGGCATTCATTTCATGAATCCGGTGCCGCTGATGGAGCTGGTGGAGCTGATCCGTGGCATCGCCACCGACGACCACACCTTCGAGGCCTCCAAGGAGTTCGTGGCCAAGCTCGGCAAGCAGGTCGCGGTGTCCGAGGATTTCCCGGCCTTCATCGTCAACCGCATCCTGCTGCCGATGATCAACGAGGCGATCTACACGCTGTACGAAGGCGTCGGCAACGTCGAGGCCATCGACGCAGCGATGAAGCTCGGCGCGCACCACCCGATGGGCCCACTGGAGCTCGCCGATTTCATCGGCCTCGATACCTGTCTTTCCATCATGCAGGTGCTGCATGAGGGGCTGGCGGATTCGAAATATCGCCCATGCCCGCTGCTGGTGAAATACGTCGAGGCCGGCTGGCTCGGCCGCAAGACCCAGCGCGGCTTCTACGACTATCGCGGCGCCAAGCCGGTTCCGACGCGGTAAGACGCGCTCGTGTCCAGGACGCTGCCGGCCTTTCGTGTCCTATTGTATCCAGGACACGAAACCGTCCGACGTCTCTACCTCTCGTTAACCGATCGGCCCTAGGATACCGCCGGTAAGAAGGTTTTGCTTATGGACATGATGGCGATGGTCAGCACCATGCTGGCCGCTCAGCAAGGCGCTCTGCAGTCGAATATCTCGGCGACGCTGATGAAGCAGAACGCGGACGCGGAGAAATCCACTGTCCTGACGCTGCTCGGCGCCGGTCAGCCTTCGCTTGCCAATGTCGGCCCCGGCGTCGGCGGCAATCTCAATATCGCCGCTTAACAATATCTCGGCTTAGTAAGACGCAGCCGCCGGGCTCACCGCCGCACGGATCAACTTGAGCGCGTCCTCGCTTGCCCATTCCGCCGGTCCCGCGATCGTCGCGATCTCGCAGCCCTGCGGGTCAACCAGCACCGAGGTCGGCATGCCCAGGGCCCGGCCTATCGCTTTAAGGTCCTGAAAAACCTTGGCCTTTTGGTCATTGAAATAGCCGAGCCGGGTCAGATTGGCGTCTTTCAGGAAGTTTTTGGGCTTCTCCGGGTCGCGGGTGTCGATATTGATCGCCACCACCTCGAAATTCGGACCCGCCAGCTTGCCCTGGAGCTCGTCCAGCGCCGGCATTTCCTTGCGACACGGCACGCACCAGGTGGCCCACAGGTTCACCAGCAGTGTCTTGCCGCGGAAGTCGGACAGCTTTTTCGGCTTGCCGTCGGCATCCTCGAAGGCGAGGTCCGGCAGCTTCAGGGGCGCGGTCGCCATGGTCAGCGCCGCGACCTCGCCATGGGCGAGCGGGGCGATCCTCGTGGCCGTCGTCACCGCCGCCCGGCAGAGGGGATCACCGGAGGGCGCCCGGCTCAGGCCCAGCCCGTACAGCGCGGCGAAGGAGGAGAGCCCCCCGACCACCACGGTGGCGATCATGACCGGGATCCGGCGCGTGGCCGACCGTGCTTTCCGTTGGCCGGGCATATCGTTGGGGTCGAGCATATCGTTTGTCATCCGGTCGCAGATATGGCTATCAGAGGCCTCTTAATACGGCTGGCGGCGGCCAGCAAACGTGCGGCACGGGCCGCAGCTGGTGACAGCAAGGGCCGCAGCCGGCGACAGGCAGGGCGTGAGCAGGGGATCATGAGCAACAAGATGTGGGGCGGCCGCTTCTCGGAACGTCCCGATGAGATCATGGAGGAAATCAACGTCTCCATCGACGTCGATCGGCACCTCTTTGCCCAGGACATTGCAGCGTCCAAGGCCCACGCCGCGATGCTTGCCGCGCAAGGCATCATCACGGCCTCTGATGCGAAAAATATCGGCAAGGGTCTAGACACGATTTTGTCAGAAATCGGCAAGGGCGGCTTCGAATTCAAGCGCGCGCTCGAGGACATTCATATGAATGTCGAGAGCCGCCTGTCCGAGCTGATCGGCCCGGCCGCCGGCCGCCTGCACACTGCGCGTTCGCGCAACGATCAGGTTGCGACCGATTTCCGTCTCTACGTCCGCGACGTTCTCGACGAGACCGACGCCGCGCTCGCCGCGTTCCAGCGAGCGCTGGTGCAACGCGCGCTCGAGCATGCTGCAACGGTCATGCCCGGCTTCACGCATCTGCAGACCGCGCAGCCGGTGACCTTTGGCCATCATCTGCTTGCCTATGTCGAGATGGCCGCGCGCGACCGCGGCCGTTTCCAGGATGCGCGCAAGCGGCTGAACGAATCCCCGCTCGGCGCTGCCGCGCTCGCCGGCACCTCGTTCCCGATCGACCGCCACGCCACCGCCAAGGCGCTCGGCTTTGACCGGCCGATGGCGAACTCGCTCGATGCGGTCTCCGACCGCGACTTTGTGCTGGAGACGCTGTCGGCGGCCTCGATCTGCGCGGTGCACATGTCGCGCTTTGCCGAGGAGATCGTGATCTGGACCTCGCCGCTGGTCGGCATGATCCGCCTCAGCGACAAGTTCACCACCGGTTCCTCGATCATGCCGCAGAAGCGCAACCCGGATGCCGCCGAGCTGGTGCGCGCCAAGACAGGCCGCGTCATCGGTGCGCTCAACGGTCTCCTCATCGTGATGAAGGGCCTGCCGCTCGCCTATCAAAAGGACATGCAGGAGGACAAGCAGGGCGCCATGGAGGGCTTTGCCGCGCTGTCGCTCGCGATCCGCGCCATGACCGGCATGGTCCGCGATCTCGTGCCCGACGAGGCCAAGATGAAGCTTGCCGCCGGCGAGGGCTACGCCACCGCGACTGATCTTGCCGACTGGCTGGTGCGGACGCTGAAGATGCCCTTCCGCGAGGCCCATCACGTCACCGGCCGCATCGTCGCCAAGGCCGCCGAGGGCGGCGTGGCGCTGCACGAGCTGCCGCTCAAGCAGATGCAGGCGATCGAGCCGAAGATTACGAAGGACGTGCTCGGCGTGCTCTCGGTCGAATCGTCGGTGAAGAGCCGCACCAGCTTCGGCGGCACCGCGCCGAAGAATGTGGCGGCACAGGCCAAGGCCTGGCTGAAGCGGTTGGAAAAAGAGCGAAAATTGGGCTGAGGGCAAATTTTCGCTTATGTTTCATGGTGATCCGGCTCTCGCCAGAGTGCGCCAATCTCTGTATGGTGCGGCCGCGTAATGGGGATTTCGTCGTGACGTCAAAGTTTCGCCCGGCCGGTTCGGGGTGGGCCATCATTGTCCTTAGCCTGAGTGCGCTCGCGCTTGCCGGCTGCGGCCGCAAGGGCCCGCTCGATCTGCCGCCGACCGCCTCCAGCGCGTCCACGGCCAATGTGGCCGGGCCGACCGACACCGAGATCGAAGCCCAGAGGACGCCGAGCGTGTTCAATCCCACCTATGGCGCGGACGCCCCGCCGGCGGCGGCCAAGGGCAAAAAGAAATCCTTTATCCTCGACCCGCTCCTGGACGAAAGACCCAGCCGGTAGGCTGGGGTAGCTGAGCCAACGCCATGAACCATTTCGACTACCGCAACGGCGTGCTGCACGCCGAGGCGGTGAACCTGTCCGAGCTCGCCACGGCCGTCGGCACGCCGTTCTATTGCTATTCGACCGCGACGCTGGAGCGCCATTACCGCGTCTTCACCGACGCCTTCGCCGGCGAGAAGGTGCTGGTCTGCTACGCCATGAAGGCGAACTCCAACCAGTCGGTGCTGCGCACGCTGGCCAAGCTCGGCGCCGGCGCCGACGTGGTCTCCGGCGGCGAATTGAAGCGCGCGCTGGCCGCCGGCATCCCGGCAAGCAAGATCCTGTTCTCCGGCGTCGGCAAGACGGAAGAAGAGCTGCGCGCCGCGCTCGCCGCCGACATCCTCTGTCTCAACGTCGAATCCGAGCCTGAGCTGGAACTGCTGTCGCGGCTTGCGAGCGAGATGGGCAAGACCGCCCGCATCTCGGTGCGCGTCAATCCGGACGTCGATGCCGGCACGCACGCAAAGATCTCCACCGGCAAGTCCGAGAACAAGTTCGGCATTCCGATCGCCTATGCCCGCGAGGTCTACGCGCGCGCGGCAAAACTCCCCGGCATCGAGGTGACCGGCACCGACGTGCACATAGGCAGCCAGATCACCGACCTCTCCAAAATGGAGACCGCGTTCCGCATCCTCTCCGAGTTCGTGCAGACGCTGCGTGCCGACGGCCACAACATCTCGCATGTCGATTTCGGCGGCGGCCTCGGCATTCCCTATTACATGGACCGCGAGGCGCCGCCGGCGCCCGATGCCTATGCCGCGATGGTCAAGCGCGTTAGCCACAATCTCGGCTGCACGCTGATGTTCGAGCCGGGCCGCATGATCGTCGGCAATGCCGGCATCCTGGTTGCGAAGGTGATCTATGTGAAGCACGGCGACGGCAAGAATTTTGTTATCATCGACGCCGCTATGAACGACTTGATCCGCCCGACGCTGTACGAAGCGCATCACGACATCCTGCCAGTGACGCAGTCCCCGAAGGATGCCGCCACCATCACGGCCGATGTCGTTGGCCCGGTCTGCGAGACTGGTGACTACCTCGCGCTCGACCGCACGCTGCCGACGCCGAAGGCGGGCGATCTCCTCGCCATCATGACTGCGGGCGCCTACGGCGCGGTACAGGCTGGTACGTACAACACGCGGCCGCTCGTGCCCGAGGTGCTGGTGAAGGGCGACAAGTACGCAGTGGTGCGCCCGCGCGTCGAGGTCGAGCAGCTGATTGCGATGGACAAACCAGCGCCGTGGCTGTGAGGCTCGATCGCACCGGCGGCACCCTGCGTCGATGAGCGCAGGCTTTGCCCGCGCTCATCCAGCCGGGCTGTCGACCGCGCCTACCTCTTGAACCGGTCCCTGATCGCGGCGAGGCCGGAATCGTAGACGGCGTTGAGGGCATCGACTGCTTCCTTTTCCTTGCCAGGGTCAGGCGTGTAGGTGCCGGTCCAGGTCACCACCGACACGCCTTCACCTCTTGCCGTAACCTTGAGGGTCGACTTGTACTGGCTCACCGGCAGCGGGCTCGACAGGAACGCGTAGGAATAGCTGTAGCCCCTGTCGTCACGCGCGGTCTGCGACTCGACGAAGGAGGCCTTGCCGTCCTTGGTGACGAGCGTCCGGGTCGGCGGCGATTTGCCGTCCTCGATGCACTGACCGACCGGCGGCAGCCAGTCCTTGATCGCGCAGAACGGGCCGATGACGGACCACACCTCAGCGGCGGCGCCGCTGACCTCGATGCTGTGCGTCAGGTTGGCTGCGGAAGCCGGAACGACGCCGGCGCCGAGAACGATGGCGCATTTCATGGCGTTGCTCAGCGAGGCGAGGAATCTGGAAGCGGTTGCATCGTCTTTCTTCATTTAAATCTCCTACATTTGACAGGCGGTACCGCGGCGGGCCGCCTTGCTTACAATGCCGGTTCGGATAGACGCCGCCCGCGGTCCGCGGCCAGTTCAGAGAATGAACCGAGCCTGATACAGAAACTGAACTAGGAAGCCGCGCGCGCCGGCCCTAAAGTCCCGGCTCTCTCTTGTCTCGGGGGCCCGCATGACCATCGGCAGCTACAGGCAGTTCTGTCCGGTCGCGATGGCGGCCGAGATATTGTGTACGCGGTGGACCATCGTGCTGCTCCGCGAACTCATTGCCGGTTCGACTCGTTTCAACGAGCTGCGCCGCGGTGTTCCGCGGATGTCACCTGCGTTGCTCTCGCAGCGGCTGAAAGAGCTCGAAGCAGCCGGCATCGTCATGCGTCGATCGTCGGCTTCCGAGCGTGGAGTGCTCGAATATCAGCTGACGGCGGCTGGGCTCGAACTCGGCCCGATCGTCGAGGCGTTCGGCGTCTGGGGCCAGCGCCGTATCGAATCGCATCTGTCGCTTCAGCATCTGGACGTCCAGCTGCTGATGTGGGACATGCGGCGAAATCTGAATACGACGCCTATGCCGAGCCGCCGCAGCGTCCTGCAGTTCGCCTATCCCGAGTTGCCCGCCACGCAGCGCCTGTGGTGGCTGATCGTCGATCCAAACGAGAGTGTCGATCTTTGCTCCATCGATCCGGGTTTCGAGGTCGATCTCTACGTCTCGGTCGATCTGCGCACGATGACGGCCATCTGGATGGGGCTCGAAACCGTACGCGCTGCCGTTGCCAGCCAACGGATGCTCCTCACCGGTGACCGGCGGCTTGCCGCTGCCATTCAAAGCTGGCTGGGGCTCAGCCCGTTCGCCAAGGAACGCAAGCTGGCAAGCTGACGGACGCCGGCTCGATTCAATATCTGTATCGCCGCGCTACAGTTCTCGTACTGGTCCGCCGCCGCCGTGTTCTGGCACATCGGTGCCATACCCCACGCCAATGAGGCAGGGGCAGACATCGAGCCAGGAGACACGGCATGACAGCCTATCTGATCGCAGACATCAAAGTGACCGATGGAAAGTGGGTGCCGGACTATGCGGCTTCCGTTCACGACCTCGTGCACAAGCACGGTGGCAAATACCTCTCGCGCAGCGGCAATGTGAAGACGCTGGAAGGCGCGCCGCTCGACACTTCGCTGATTGCGATCATGTCGTTTCCCTCGGCGAAGGCGGCGGAATCCTTCGTTGCCGACCCCGCCTATGGCCGCTTTGCGGCGGCGCGCCGGAGCGGTAGCGACAGCCGTTTCCAGCTCATCGACGATACCGATCTAGCCGGCACGATCCCTTATCTCGCCAAGGCTTGAACTGCGTTTCGGCAGGAACTCGGACCCGGCCGCAGGCGCAGATCGTGCCCGGCCAACACAGGAGATTGGAATGAACGATTCACTCGCCGGCGCCGGCCCGCTTCGCATGTTTTTCGTGGCTTGCAGCGTGGTCTTTCTGGTCGGACTTTCCGGCGCCGCCTCGGCCCGGGTCACGCGGTGCGACATCACCTGGGTCAGCTGCAACAACAACGCTGCGAAATGCTCGAGCGACAGGCGTTGCATGCGCAGGTGCGATGAGAAGTACATCAAGTGCAGCGGCGGGGCGGCCTCCCTGCAATTAGATCAGCCGATCAACCTCGTGGAACTCGGCAGACGCCGCTCGTAGCAGTTGTGCTTTCACCACCGTAGATCGATCCGACGAGGACAACGCAGCGCCGGTCACCGGCGCTGCGTTTGTCGTGTTGGCGCTAGCTGGGCGACTTCGCACCCACTACCACTCCGGCCTTTTTCTCGATCGGCTTGATCGCTGCGGTAAAATCGGACTCAGCGCCCTCCGTGCTGATCACGGTCTCCCACAGCCGCCCGACCGCGTCGGCGACCTCCATCGACAGGCCGAGCTGCTTCATCTCCTCCAGCGCCAGCCGCACGTATCCGGTGGCGAAGCCGAAGTCGAAGCTGCGCGGCAGCACCGCGCGCGGAAACTTGTCGCGGCTAGCATTGTTCATGCCGGAGCCGGCATTGATGACGTCGATCATCACCGCGGGATCGAGCCCGGCCTTGACGCCCATCACGACGGCTTCTGACGTCGACACGATCGCGGTGGCCCACAACAAGTTGTTGGCGAGCTTCATGGTCTGCGCCGCACCCGGCTTCTGCGCGGAATTCTTGCTGGCGGTTGAGGATCGCGATCATCGCGATGTTGAGCATGCTGCGGGTCTTGCGGGGCAGTTCCTCGCGGCAGTCACGTCCTCGTGTTATGCGGGAAAAGGGGTGTCTCCCGTACAGGAACGGATGCCTCAGTGCTGCCGTTGTGATAGGCTTCACTCTACCGGGCAACCTGGAGAGCTGATTGAACGGCGTCACCCCCGACCCGTCAGACCCGATCCGCGATGGCGACGCTCTGTCGCGGCTGAAGCTGGCGCAGGCCCTCGATCGGGCCACCTATGCCATCGCGTGGGAGCGTGCCTGGCCGCATTTGGCGCGCCTTCTGACCGTTGCCGGCCTGTTCCTGGTGGTGTCCTGGGCCGGTCTCTGGCTGGCGCTGCCCTTCGTCGCACGCGCCATCGGTCTGGTTGTCTTCGCCGGATTCGCCGCCGCCGCCGCGTTTCCGCTAATTGGTTTTCGCTGGCCGAGCCGCGAGCAGGCGCTCGCGCGGCTGGACCGGGGCTCCGGCATCCGTCACCGCCCCGCCACCACGCTCACGGACACGCTGACCTCGCAGGACCCAATCGCGCAGGCGCTGTGGCAGGCGCAGCGCGCGCGCACGCTGGCCTCGCTCAAGCGCATCCGCGCCGGCCTGCCGCACCCGCGGCTCGCGCTGAGCGATCCCTGGGCGCTACGCGCGGCGGTCATGGTGATGCTGGTTGCGACCTTCTTCGCGGCTGGGGACGAGCGCGCGATGCGCCTCGGTGCCGCCTTTGACTGGAACGGCGTGCTGGCGCCGGCCAACATTCGCGTCGATGCCTGGGTCACGCCGCCGCTCTACACCGGCAAGCCGCCGGTCATCCTGTCGGCCGCCAACAAGGAGGCCGCGGCGCTTCCCGCCAGCGGTCCGCTCGCCGTTCCCGCCGGCTCGACCCTGATCGTGCGCTCCTCCGGCGGCAGCCTGGATGTGACCGTCTCCGGCGGCCTCAAGGAGGCCGCCCCCACCGAGGCTGCGCCCAAGGGCACCAACGAGAAGCATTTTGCCATCACCGGCGACGGCACCGCCCACGTCCGCGCGCCCTCGGGCCAGCCGCAATGGGCCTTCACGGCAACCCCGGACCGCGCGCCGACGATCGTGCTTACCAAGGATCCGGAGCGCCAGGCCCGCGGCGCGCTCCAGCTCTCCTACAAGATCGAGGACGATTACGGCGTCACTGGCGCCGAAGCGCAAATTGCTCTGCGCCCCGCCGACGCCAAGCCTGCTGACACCAGGCCTGCCGGCGCCAAGGATGGTGCCAAGGATGGTGCCAAGGATGGCACGAAGGACGGCAGCAAGGACGCCGACACCAAGGTCGCCGCGAGGCCGCTGTTTCAGCCGCCGCAATTCCCGCTCGTGCTGCCGAACGCGCGCACCCGCAACGGCCTCGGCCAGACGGTGAAGGACCTCAGCGAGGACCCCTATGCCGGCGCCGACGTGACGTTGACGCTGACTGCCAAGGACGAGGCCGGCAACGAGGCGAAGAGCGATCCCTTCAACATGCGCCTGCCCGAGCGGCTCTTCACGAATTCGCTCGCGCGGGCTTTGATCGAGCAGCGCCGCATCCTCGCGCTCGACGCCAACAAGAATTCCGACGTTTACGCCGCGCTCGATGCGCTGATGATCGCGCCCGAATTATTCACGCCGGACGCCGGCTGCTATCTCGGCCTCCGCAGCCTGGCGCTCCAGCTCGAAGCGGCCCGCACCGATGACGCGTTGCGCGATGTCGTGGGCAGCATGTGGGCGTTCGCGGTCACCATCGAGGACGACGGTGTCGCCGGCAGCGTCAACGCCGCGCTGCGCTCGGCGCAGGATGCGCTCAAGCAGGCGCTCGAACGCGGTGCCAGCGAGGAGGAGATCAAGGCGCTGACGCGAAAGCTGCGCGAGGCGATGGCTGGAAAGGTGCGCGACGTCGCCCGGCGCGCCGAGCAAAATCCGCTGGGAGCCCGGCAGCCTTTCCCCGCGGAGGTCCAGCTCATTCTCGACAAGGCGGTGGAGCTGCGACAGAAGACCCAGAATGCCACGGCGGCGCAGCTCGAGGAGCTGGCGCAGCAGCAGGACGCCTTGCGCCAACAGCTCCAGGCCTATCGGAAGTCGGCGAACAGCCGGGCGAAGGCGCCGGACGACGGACCCAATCAATTTACGCGAGACCGGAAATGCGGAAGTTAGCACGCGTGCCAGTCTTGCAGGCGATGTCGATCGCCTGCCTTGCCCTCCTGTTGGGAGGCTTCCCGGCCGTCGCCGCTCAGCAGGATCAGGATCCTGATGCACTGCTCGATGGCGCGGAAAAGGCAATGCAGGACGCCGGCGACAACCTCCGACAGAAGGAGTCCGGGCGCAGCCTGAACAATCAGTCCGACGCCATTCAGAAGCTCGAGGAATACAAGCGCGCGACGGAAAGAAGCCAGTCGTCCAATCGCGATCGCTCCGTCATCACCCAGCGCGATCTGGACGAGATGGTGAAGCAGATCGAGAAGCTGGCGCGCGAGGGCAATCGCGAGGCGGCCCAGCGCATGCTCGAGCAGCTCGCGCAGATCATGGAAAATCTCCAGATGGCGCAGCCCGGGCAATCCGGCGACAGCGACATGGAGCAGGCGCTCAACGAACTCAGCGACATGATCCGCAAGCAGCAGCAATTGCGCGACAAGACCTACAAGCAGGGCCAGGACTCCCGGCGTGACCGCTCGCGCGGAAAGCAGCAGGGCGACCAGTCGATGTCCGACCTCCAGCAGGACCAGCAGTCGCTGCGCGAGCGCCTGAAGAAGCTGCAGGACGAGCTCGCCAAGCGCGGCCTCGCTCAAAAAGGACAGAAGGGTCAGAAAGGGCAGCAGGGTCAGCAAGGCGACCAGGGCCAGCCCGGCCAGAACGGCGATCAGGACGGTGACCAGGGCGATGACGATGGTGGCCTCGATGCCGCCGATGGCGCCATGGGCGATGCCGGCTCCAAGCTCGGTGAGGGCAATGCCGACGGCGCCGTGGACTCGCAAGGAAAGGCGCTCGATGCGCTGCGCAAAGGCGCGCAGAAGATGGCCGAGGCGATGCAGCAGGGCGACGGCGATGGTCAGGGCGACGGTCCCGGCAATCGCGCTGGCCGCCAGCAGAGCGGCGGCAATCAGACCGATCCGCTCGGCCGCCCCCTCCATGGCCGCGAGTTCGGCGACGACTACACTGTCAAGATCCCCGGCGAAATCGACGCCCAGCGCGTCCGGCGCATCCTCGAAGAGCTCCGCCGCCGCCTCGGCGACACCTCGCGTCCGCAGATCGAGCTCGACTACATCGAGCGGCTGCTGAAGGATTTTTAGAGGCGGTAGCTCGGCTGTCTCCCAAGGTCGTCCTGGCGAAAGCCAGGACCCATTACCACAGGGAGTGGTTTGGCGAAGGCTGGTCGCCCGGTACTTCTATCGATTCCTAAAAGATAGACCTCGCGGTATGGGTCCTGGCCTTCGCCAGGACGACACCGTGTGTGCGGGACGATAATCGCGTCATAGCAGCGGTGCGACGCGTGCGAAAGCCCGCTACCCCTTCTTCGCCGCCAGCGCATCCGCTACCGCCGTGCGGATGTCGGCGACCGAGAACGGCTTGGTCACGACGTCATGCACCAGCGCATTCAGGTTCGATGCACGCTCGCGCTGGTCGGCATAGCCGGTCATCAGCAGGATGGTCAGGTTGGGGAAGTCGCGTGCGGCGGAGAGCGCCAGCGCGATGCCGTCCATGACCGGCATCTGGATATCGGTGAGCAGGAGGTCGAACGCGCCGTCCTCGCGGGTCAGGATCTCCAGCGCCTCGGCGCCGTCCTGCGCGGTGGCCGTTTCATGACCGTCCATGGCGATAGCGCGCGCGACCAGCGTGCGCATGGATTCCTCGTCGTCGGCGATCAAGACTTTGGGCATGGGAACCAACCTCCCGGGTGGGCCGATTATACGCTGCCGCCGGCAATGTCGCGCCGGCTGAAGAAACGAACGTCGATATTGCGGCCCTCCGGGGGCGGCGAGGCCAGGCGCGACCTGAAGAAGGCGCGTTCGCCCGGCCGGAGTACGGTCTGTTCCAGCACCGTATTCCAGGCATAGATTTCGGCGCCTTGCGCATCGCGCACCGCAAAGCGCAAGCGCGGGATGTCGAGCGCCTTCCTGCCTTCGCCGACGATCACGCCCTCAATCACCAGCACCTGCTTACCGTCCACGGTCTCGCTCGAGAGTTTGACGTCCTTGAAGGCCAGCCCGCGCAGGTTCACGTCGAACCCGACCGTCTTGTAGAACGCCGCCGTCTGCGGCAGCAGCCGCACCATGTCGCCGCGCCAGATCACCAGAGCCAGCACCAGGGCGCCCATGGCAGCGCAGGCGGTCGGCAGGCCGAAATGGGATTTTTGCGGGGCACTGGTAGCAGCCTTCCGGCTGACCTGCGCGCCGCGGCGGGGGAACAGGCCACGGAACCACGACTGGTGCTGCGCGTCGGCGCTGTCTTCCTCCTCGACAGCGCGGGCCGCCGCCGCCCAGTCGTCCTCGGTTTCCCCGGCGTCCTCGGTCGGCCAATCGCTGGCGATCGAGGGGCTATCGACCACCGGGGTCTCGCCTGCACCGTCGTCCTTGGCGTAGGAGTTCCACTGCTCGGCGAGGTCGGCCTGGTCGTCGGTCCGGCTGGCCGCGGCCATGGCCGGGACGGACGCCTCCTCAATGGCATCCTCCGGATACGCCATCCAGGTCTCCTTGCAGCGGGAGCAGCGGACGGTACGCCCGTTCGCGCCGAGGCTCGCAAGCTTGATGGCGTAGGATGTCGTACAATGAGGGCAGACGATATGCATGGACGAGCCTTGATGCATGGACGAGTCTTGGGTCAATCCTGGCGATGACCGGTCGCGCGAAACCGGGCGCCAGGGACGCTAGCAGGGATGCTACAAGGCGACCGTTAACGAACCGGAAACCATAACGGTCGCAAAAGCCGTTGACCGCGTCTGGCGGAGCGCCGTGGCCGGCGGTCCGCCCCCTCTCGAACGGAGCTGAGCTTGGTTCGGTTCGAAAATGTTGGATTGCGTTACGGTCTGGGGCCGGAGATTCTGCGCGATCTCAATTTCCAGATCCCGCCGCATTCCTTCCAGTTCCTCACCGGCCCGTCGGGGGCCGGCAAGACGTCATTGCTGCGCCTGTTGTTTCTATCGCATCGGCCGACCCGCGGTCTGGTCAATCTGTTCGGCCACGACATCTCGCAGCTCGGCAAGGACGAGATTGCCGATCTGCGCAAGCGTATCGGCATCGTGCTCCAGGATTTTCGCTTGCTCGACCACATGACGACCTATGAGAACGTCGCGCTGCCGTTCCGCGTCATGGGACGCAGCGAGTCGAGCTACCGCAAGGAGGTCATTGATCTCTTGCGCTGGGTCGGCCTCGGCGAGCGCATGGATGCGCTGCCGCCGATCCTGTCCGGCGGCGAGAAGCAGCGCGCCGCGATCGCGCGCGCGGTGATCTCGCGGCCGCAGCTCCTGCTCGCGGACGAGCCGACCGGCAGCGTCGATCCGACGCTCGGCCGGAGATTGCTGCGGCTCTTCATCGAACTCAACAAGTCCGGCACTGCCGTCATTATCGCGACCCACGACATCGCCCTGATGGACCAGTATGAGGCGCGCCGCTTCGTGCTGCACCAGGGACGGCTGCACATCTATGAGTAGGACCGACGAACGCGGCGTGCTGGTCGATCTCGGACAAGAGCGTCCGCAGCTTCCGGCCAGGGCGCGCAACATGTCGCCGATCGTGCCGCGCGCCTCGATTCACGGCCGCGCGCTGGTCGCCGTCGTCGCGATCATGACCTTCCTTGCTTCGATGACCACGGGCACGGTGCTGCTGGTCAGCGCCTCGGCCGCGGAATGGCAGTCCGATGTCGCAAGCGAGATCACGATCCAGGTCCGCCCGCAGGCCGGACGCGACCTCGAGCGCGACACCGCAGCGGTCGCAGAAGCGATGCGCGCGCAAGCCGGCATCGTCGAGGTCAAGCCCTTCACCAAGGATGAGAGCGGCAAGTTGCTCGAGCCCTGGCTCGGCACCGGCCTGTCGATGGACGACCTGCCGGTCCCGCGTTTGATCATCGCGCGGGTCCAGCCCGGCACCCCGCTCGATCTCGGCGCCTTGCGCAGCCGCGTGACACAGATGGCTCCAAGCGCGAGCGTCGACGATCACCGCGCCTGGATCGAGCGCATGCGCTCGATGACCAACGCGACCGTGCTCGCTGGTCTCGGCATCCTCGCCCTCGTCATCGTTGCGACCATCATCTCGGTGTCGTTCGCAACCCGTGGCGCGATGGCGGCGAACCGCCCGATCGTCGAGGTCCTGCACTTCGTCGGCGCCGGCGACCGCTACATCGCCAACCGCTTCCTGCGGCATTTCCTCCGCCTGGGCCTCGAAGGCGGCGTGATCGGCGGCGGCGCCGCCATGCTGGTGTTCGGTTTCTCCGAGTCGATCGCAGGGTGGTTTTCCGGCACTCCCGTCGGCGACCAGTTCGCGGCGCTGCTGGGCACCTTCTCGCTGCGGCCCTCCGGCTACATCGTGCTCGCCGTGCAGGCGGTGCTGATCGGCGCCGTCACGGCCGTCGCCTCGCGCCAGACGCTGTTCGCGACGTTGAATGATGTGGATTGAGATCGTTGTTCTTCCTTCTCCCCTTGTGGGAGAAGGTGGCGTAGGCGGCCTTTGGCCGCCGTTCTTGAGAAAGCCGAAGCGGAGCTTCGGCTGTGGCGCCGGATGAGGGGTTCTATCCCCGAGATCACTGCGAGCTTTACTTGCGGAGACAGACCCCTCACCCGTCTCGCCGCTTGCGCGGCGAGACACCCTCTCCCACAAGGGGAGAGGGAATCGAGCGCGCGGCTCGACAGTTTCATCGCATTGATTAGCCCAATAAACCGGACTCCACTTCGCCTAAAAACGTCCTAAAATCATCTGGGAAAGGGATCACCGACATCGCATGACCGCGCCGACCCATGATCAATCGCCGAACCTGCCGCGCGGCTGGCTGCGCGCAGCCGTCGTGTCGACGATCGCGTTCGCCTTCGTCGGCGCGGCCGCCGGATTCGTCGCGTTCCTGTCGCAATTGCGCGGCGCCGAACTCGCGCCGGATCGCAGGGCGGACGGCATTGTGGTGCTGACCGGCGGTTCGTCACGGGTGTCGGACGCGATGGAATTGCTGGCTTCCGGCTACGGCAGGCGGCTCCTGATTTCGGGCGTGCACCCGACTTCTACGGCGAGCGACATCTCCCGCACCCTGCCGGAGAACCAGTCCTTCATGCATTGCTGCGTCGATCTCGACCGCAGCGCGGTTTCGACCCGCGGCAACGCAGCGGAGGCGCGGCGCTGGGCCGAGGGGCGCGGCTTCAAATCGCTGATCGTGGTCACCTCGAACTATCACATGCCGCGCGCGCTCGCGGAATTCTCGCATGCGATGCCGCAGACGGCACTGATCCCGTTCGCGGTGGTCGGCGACAAATGGCGCGAGGAGCCTTGGTGGACCTCGGCTTCGACGCTGCGGCTGCTGCTGTCGGAATATGTCAAGTACGTCGCCGCGGAGGTCAGGGTGAGGCTGGAGGATTTCGGGATTGACCTTTCGCCCGAACTATCGGAGCAGCCTGCGGGCACGCAGCCGAAGCGGCCTGCCACCGCACAGGCCAATTGATCGGATTGCTGATGTTGCTGATTTTCCTGCGTTCGCTGGTGTTCAACGTTCTGTTCTATGCCGTGCTGGTGGGCCTGGCGATCGTAGCGCTGCCGACCTTCCTGATGCCGGCCCGAGCGCTGCTGACGGTCGCGGGATGGTGGGCGAAGGCGAGCATTTTCCTGATGCGCGTGATCTGCAACATCAAGGTGGAGGTCCGCGGCGCCGAAAAGATCCCGGAAGGTCCGCTGCTGGTGGTCGCAAAGCACCAGTCGTTCTGGGAGACCTTTGCGTTGATGCCGTTCTTCAATCGCCCGATCTTCATCCTCAAGCGCCAGCTCATGCATATCCCGGTCTTCGGCCAGTTCCTGCGCAAGATCGAGATGATCGCGATCAACCGTAGCGCCGGCGTCAAGGCGCTGCTTGACATGACGCGGCGGGCGCGCGCCGCGGTCCGCAGCGGCCGCCAGCTCCTGATCTTTCCCGAAGGCACGCGCCGGCCGCCCGGTGCGCCGCCGGACTACAAGACCGGCTTTGCCCAGATCTATTCCGCCTGCGGCGTGCAATGCCTGCCGATCGCGCTCAACTCCGGCCTGTTCTGGCCGCGCCGCACCTTCATGCGCTACCCCGGCACGCTGGTGGTGGAGTTTCTCGATCCGCTGCCGCCGGGCCTGCCCAAGGATGAATTCATCGCGCGCGTGCGCGACGTGATCGAGGACGCGACCGGCCGCATCGTCGAGGCGGGACGGAAGGAACAGGAGCGGTTGATCGGCTCCGCGCCGAGCTACGTGGCCTCCGGCGGCTAACGATTTTCGCGATCTTCGAGCGGAGCCGGCGCGTGCAGCGAATGCGCGTCGCCATGCAGCATCATTGCGAGTTGATGCAGCTGCGCATCGCGAAAACCTTCGGCCTCAATGGCCTTGACCGTTGCCGTCACGTAATCGCGGTTGGCGCCGGACTGGCCGTGGCCCTGGAGCACGTGGCGGTGCTGTTCGGCCAGCGACAGCCGGCCGGCATATTGCACGTGGCCGCGGTCGACGACATAGGCGAGCGCGGATACGCGCTGCCGCGCATCGTTCTCCAGCCAAACCGAGCGCATCACCTCGCGATAGACTGACGTCACCTGCTCGCGCGCCCGCAAGTAGGCGACCACGTCGGCGCGGTTGTTCTCGGCGACACGGAAGGCGATGCCGCGGCAGGCGCCGCCGCGGTCGAGCCCCAGCACCAGGCCTGGCTTCTCCGGCGTGCCGCGATGCACGAAGGAATAGACGCAGAGCGCGCGGTGCTCGCCGACCAGTCGCGCCTGGGCGCGCTCCTCGAATTCGAAGCCCGGCCGCCACATCAGGGAGCCGTAGCCGAACACCCAGAGGTCGCCCCTGGCTGACGTGACGGAGGGGAGGGGGATTTCCGACATTTCGGGCACGGCTACCAGAACCGCGCACCCAAGCGAAGCGAATTCTCCGCCTTTCGTCGCAGCCTATCCTCGCTTACATTTGCCATCATCTGGGGTCAAAGGGTCGCCGCATGTCCGATATGACCGCAGCCGCAGGCCGCCGCCCCCGTTGGGGCCTTTTCATCGCACCCGTTCTCCTCCTGATCCTTGCAGTCGCGTGGAGCGGCTTTTGGTTCTATGCCGCCTCGCAGGCGGAGGTGGCCGCCGATGCCTGGCGCGCGCAAGAGGCCAAGTCCGGCCGCATCTATGATTGCGCCAAGCGCTCGATCGCCGGCTTTCCGTTTCGTTTCGAGGTCCAATGCTCCGGCGCCAGCGTCGCCCTGGTGTCGCAGAACGCGAGCAAGACGCCGTTCACGGCCAAGCTCGACAACATCCTCGTCGTCGCCCAAGTCTACGACCCCAAGCGCGTCATCGCCGAATTCTCGGCACCGGCAACGCTGACCGACGGCGTCACGCAGAACACCTTCGTGGTGAACTGGAGCAAGGGCCGCAGCAGCGTGGTCGGCCTGCCGGCCGTGCCGGAGCGCGCCTCCATCGTGTTCGACGACCCCACCCTCAATCGTCTCGACGGCGGCGTGCAGGTGCCGCTCGCGCGCGCAAAGCAGATCGAGCTGCATGGGCGCCTCGCGGATGGATCACTTTCCGATCATCCGGTCATCGAGGCCGTGCTCCACACCGCGCAGGGCAGCATCCAGGGCGTGCATCCACTGCTCGCCGAGCCGTTCGAGGCCGACATGCGCGCGAAGATCACCGGGCTCACCGACCTCACGCCAAAGCCGTGGCCGCAGCGCTTCCGCGAGATCCAGGCGGCGGGCGGCCATATCGAGATCGTGCAGTCGCGGATCCAGCAGGGCGAGATGATCGCGGTCGCGGCGGGCACGCTCGCCCTCTCGGCCGACGGCCGTCTCGACGGCGAATTGCAGATGACGGTGACGGGGCTGGAGCGGGTGATTCCGGCGCTCGGCATCGAGAAGATGCTGGAGGAGGGCGTGCCGCAATCGACGCTCGATCGCGTCGCTCCCGGTGTGAAGTCGCAGGATCTGAATAGCCTGTTCGGCGCGCTCGACCGCGCCGTTCCCGGCCTCGGCAAGGTCATCAAGCAAAACGCCAATGCCGGCGTTGCCGCCGGTATCAATTCGATCGGCACCGAGAGTACGCTCGAAGGCAAGAAGGCGAGGAGCTTCCCGCTGAAGTTCGTCGATGGTGCCGTGCTGCTCGGCCCGGTCAAGGTCGGCCAGATCCCGCCGCTGTATTAGTCGCTCCTGTAGCCCGGATGGAGCGGAAGCGTAGTCCGGGATGCTGAGTAGCGTACTGAAGAACCCCGGATTGCGCGCAGCGCAATCCGGGCTACGCTACGCTCACGGCTTCTTCAATGCCGCATGCGGCCGGCCGAAGTCCGGCGCAGCCGAATCCTGGCCGATCTCGACGATGCCGCGGCGGATGGCGCGGGTGCGGGTGAAGTGGTCGAACAGCGCCTCGCCGTCGCCGCGGCGGATGGCGCGGGTCAGTTTTGCCAGATCCTCGGTGAAGGTGCCGAGCATCTCCAGCACGGCCTCCTTGTTGGCGAGGAAGACGTCGCGCCACATCGTCGGATCGGACGCCGCGATGCGGGTGAAATCGCGAAAGCCGCCGGCGGAGAACTTGATCACCTCGGATTCCGTCACCTGCGCCAGCTCGTCGGCGGTGCCGACGATGGTGTAGGCGATCAGATGCGGCAGATGGCTGGTGATCGCGAGCACGAGATCATGGTGATCCGGCGTCATGATCTCGACCTTGGCGCCCATCGCCGCCCAGAACGCGCGCAGCCGCTCGACGGCGCCAGTATCGGTGCCTGCCGGGGGGGTGAGAATGCACCAGCGGTTGATGAAGAGTTCGGCGAAGCCGGAATCCGGTCCCGAATGCTCGGTGCCCGCGACCGGATGCGCCGGCACGAAATGAATCCCTTGCGGCAGGTGCGGCGCCATGTCCCTGACGATTGCGCCCTTGACCGAGCCGACGTCGGAGATGATCGCGCCAGGCTCGAGATGCGCTGATATCTCCTGCGCCACCGGCCCGCAGGCCCCGACGGGAATGCAGAGGATGACCAGATCGGCGTCCTTCACGGCCTCCGCATTGGTCGCCACCACCTGGTCGACGATGCCGAGCTCGAGCACCCGCGCGCGGGTCTGCTCCGAGCGCGCGGTGGTGACGATCTCGGAAGCCAGGCCCTGGAGCTTCGCAGCGCGCGCGATCGAGCCGCCGATCAGGCCAAAGCCGATCAGCGCGACGCGCTGGAAGTGCGGAAGCGCGTTCATTTGCCGGCCATGAAGTCGCGCAAGGCCGCGGCGACGAGGCGGTTGGCCTCCTCGGTGCCGATGGTCATGCGCAGAGCGTGCGGCAGGCCGTAGTTCTTCAGGCCGCGCAGCACCAGGCCCCGCTTGGTCAGGAAGGCATCGGCGTCGTCAGCGGTCTTGCCCTTGTCGGTCGGGAAGTGGATCAGGATGAAATTGGCGACGCCCGGCGTCACCTTGAGCCCGAGCTTGCTGATCTCCTCGCTGAGCCAGTTACGCCAGGTCTCGGTGAACTGCTTCGACATCGCCTGGTGCGCGGTGTCCTCGATCGCGGCGACCGCGGCATACATCGCCGGCGTCGACACGTTGAAGGGGCCGCGGATGCGGTTGACCGCGTCGATGACGTGCTCGGGACCGAACATCCAACCGACGCGCAATGCCGCGAGGCCGTGGATCTTGGAGAATGTGTGGGTCACCACGGTGTTGTCGGTGGTGGCGACCAGCTCGATCCCCATCTCGTAATCGTTGCGCGAGACGTAGTCGGAATAGGCGGCGTCCAGCACCAGCAGGACGTGCGAGGGGAGGCCGGCGCGCAGGCGCTTGACCTCGTCGAACGGCAGATAGGTGCCAGTCGGGTTGTTGGGGTTTGCGAGCCACACCAGCTTGGTGCGCGGCGTCACGGCTTTCAGGATCGCGTCGACGTCGGCGGTGAGGTTCGTCTCGGCGGCGACGACGTTCTTGGCCCCGACCGCCATGGTCGCGATCGGGTAGACCAGGAAGCCGTGGGTGGTGGAGACCGCCTCGTCACCCTGGCTGAGATAGGTGTGGGCGAGCAGATTGAGGATCTCGTCCGAGCCGGCGCCGCAGATGATACGGTTGGGATCGAGCCCGAAGCTGCGGCCGATCGCTTCGCGCAACACGCGCGAGGTGCCTTCCGGATAGTCTTCCAGATGATCAGCCACGTGCTTGAAGGCCTCGATCGCCTTGGGCGAGGGCCCGAACGGCGTCTCGTTGGCCGAGAGCTTGAACACCTTGCGGCCCGGCTCCGCCACCGGGCTCTTGCCGGGCGTGTAGGGCGCAATATCGAGAATGCCGGGATTCGGCACGGGGCGGGACATCTTCAACTCCGGAATGGCAGGCGGCTCGTGACTTACGATTTCGACCCGGTCGGGGGCACCGTATAGCGTGTTGCGTGGCTGCCGACGAGGGCTGTGGAGCGCACCGAGGCTCCCGCTTCGATCAGGGCAGCCTTGATTTTGTCGAGGCTGCTCGCGGCCGTGACCGAGATCAGCAGGGCCGCGCCGTCGAAGGCGGTATCGGGCACGGCCACGATCTCGGCGAGCGGCGACAGCGCCCGCGCGACGTCGGCGTTCCATCCCGACACGCGCACGCTGAAGGTCTCGACCTCCGTCACCATGGCGCTATCGGCCACGCGCGAGACCACGAACACGGGCAGTGCCGCCGGATGATCGGCGCGCTCGACGAAGGGCAGCCGCGCGATGATCTTCGGCATGCCGGCCGCTTCCAGCGACAGCCACCACGGCGTACGGCTCGATGTGGCCGAGACCAGCGCCAGATCGCCCTTGGATTTGGCCACCGCCTCGACCGCGGCCTGCGCGCTGAAATGCGCGACATAGGGCACCGTGAAGCCGAAATGGAAGCGGGCGGAATCGCGCATCGCAGGCTCGCTCACCGCGATGTCGGCATGCACCGAGAACGGCGCCTGCACATAGGTGAACGTGGAGATGATGACGCGCCAGATGCTCTCGACCGTGTCGAGCGGCAGGATGCCGCGATGACGCTGCACGAGGTCACGCATCATGGCGGCCTCGCGCGCCGGGCGGAACGCCGAACCGACCTCCTGGGTCTGCTTCACCTGGATCAGGCGGTCGATGATGTCCCCACGCTGCATCAGGAGGCGATGCATGCCCTCGTCGATCGCATCGATCTCCTTGCGCAATTCCTGCAACGATGGTGGTGCGGGCGGACGTTGGGGCATATCTGTGAAGTGCTGCTGAGAGGCGTTTCAATGCGGTTCGGTCAAGCCGGATCCGCTGCGATCGACGTCCTGATTAGGCAGGATGGAGGCCGAAAGCAAAGAGAAATGGCGCTGTTCTCGGCTGACATTGCCGGGATGAATTTGGCTGATTCGGACCCTCGCTTGACGAAAACAGCCCAAGCCGGTAGGATTTGACTGTTCCGTGGTCATTTGAGCCGGCCGGCTTGCAGCCACGTTAAAAAACTCGCTAAACAGGCCGGGGACGTTTTCGATCCCGGCCGAACCTATCGTTCAGGCCGGGTTTTTCATGGCCTGAAGTCAGTGGCGGTCAAGAGTCTGACCGCAAACCAGGACGATGGTCTGAGATGGTTGCCGTCAAATCGATTCCCAGTCCCGCGATCAGTGCCGACGAACGGTCGCACGAGGTGGATCATCCGAGCTCGCCGGTCGCGCATTTCGGCGCCGATCAGCCGCTGCGGCTCGATTGCGGCATCGATCTCACCCCATTCCAGATCGCCTACCAGACCTATGGCGAGCTCAACGCCGCGCGCTCCAACGCCGTTTTGATCTGCCATGCGCTCACCGGCGACCAGCACGTTGCCAATGTGCACCCCGTCACCGGCAAGCCCGGATGGTGGGAGACCCTGGTGGGCCCCGGCCGTCCGATTGATCCCAGCCAGTACTTCATCATCTGCACCAACGTGATCGGTGGCTGTATGGGCTCGACCGGGCCCGCCTCGATCAATCCCGCGACCGGAAAGGTGTGGGGGTTGGATTTCCCGGTCATCACCATTCCCGACATGGTGCGGGCGCAGGCCATGCTGATTGACCGCCTCGGCATCGACACGCTGCTCGCGGTGGTTGGTGGCTCGATGGGCGGCATGCAGGTGCTGCAATGGACCGCGGCGTATCCGGGCCGCGTATTCTCCGCGCTGGCGATCGCCTGCTCGACGCGGCACTCGGCACAGAACATCGCGTTTCACGAGCTTGGCCGCCAGGCCGTGATGGCCGATCCCGACTGGCACAGTGGCGGCTATGCCGATCACGGAATCCATCCACATCGTGGGCTCGCTGTAGCGCGGATGGCGGCGCACATCACCTATCTCTCGGACGCTGCGCTGCATCGCAAGTTCGGGCGGCGCATGCAGGACCGCGAGCTGCCGACCTTCTCGTTCGACGCCGATTTCCAGGTCGAGAGCTATTTGCGCTACCAAGGCTCGTCCTTCGTCGAGCGCTTCGATGCCAACAGCTATCTCTACCTGACGCGTGCGATGGACTATTTCGACATCGCTGCCGACCATGGCGGCGTGCTGGCGAAAGCGTTCGCCGGCATCCAGACCCGCTTCTGCGTGGTCTCCTTCACCAGCGACTGGCTGTTCCCGACTTCGGAATCGCGCGCGCTGGTGCATGCGCTGAATGCGTCAAGTGCGCGGGTGTCGTTTGCCGAGATCGAAACCGATCGCGGTCATGACGCCTTTCTGCTCGACGTGCCCGAATTCTTCGACATCTCCCGCGCCTTCCTGCAATCGGCGGGCAAGGCGCGCGGGCTCACGACCGGGGACGGCTAGCGATGTCTGTACAGGAAGTGCTGCCGCTGGGCGGCCTTGCGGCTGAACGGTCCGACCAGTTTCGCGCCGATCATCTGCTGGTCGCCGGAATGGTCAAACCTGGCTCGAAAGTGCTCGACGTCGGCTGCGGCGACGGCGATCTGCTTCAGCTTCTGGAGACCCGCGGCATCGACGGGCGTGGCATCGAGCTGTCGCGCGAGGGCGTCAACCGCTGCGTCGCCAAGGGCCTCGCGGTGGTGCAGGGCGATGCCGATACCGATCTCGTCAATTATCCGGACGATGCCTTCGACTACGTGATCCTGTCGCAGACGCTGCAGGCGACGCGGCAGCCCAAGATCGTGCTGGAGAACCTCTTGCGCATCGGCCGCCGCGCCATCGTGTCGTTCCCGAACTTCGGCTTCTGGAGGATGCGGCTTCAGCTCCTGGTCGGCGGCCACATGCCGCGCACCGAGAATCTGCCGGCAAGCTGGTACGACACCGCCAACATCCACTTCTGCACCATCAAAGATTTCGTCGAGCTCTGCGACGCGATCCACGTCAAGATGGAGCGCGCCGAAGCGCTCGACCTCTACGGCCGCCCGCTGCGTCTGAGGATGCCGTGGTGGGTGTGGAATCTGTTCGGCGAGCAGGGCGTGTTTCTGCTGACGCGCGGCGGCGGGAAGTAGCTCTTCTGTCATTCCGAGATGCGCCGTGAGGCGCAGGCCCGGAATCCATTCCTCCACAAACGTTGTGGCACGATGGATTCCGAGCTCGCGCTTCGCGCGCCCCGGAATGACGGCTAGTGAGCCGCCATCGACCGCGGATCCCGCACCGGCCACCGCCCCGCTTCCACCAGCGTGACGAACCGCTCCACCGCCTGGTTGAACAACGCGGGCTCTTCGAGATTGAGCACATGGCCGGACTTCGGGAACATCGCGAGTCCGGCAGCAGGAAGATGCTTCTTCAGGAATAGGCTCGGCCCGACGCATGGGTCGTCCTCGTCGCCGCAGATGATCAGCGCGGGCGTGGACGCCTTCTCGATCGCATCCGTCATCGTGTAGATCGACGGACGGCCGCCCTGGAAGCCGCGCATGGTGTTGGCTGATCCCTTGGCATCGTGCCGGGCCAGCGCCGCGTAGAAATCCGCGTGACCGCGCGGGTCCTTGATCATGAAGGGAATCCGGCTCGGTGCCTCGCGCGTGACTTTTGCCACTTCGGCGGAGCCGAGCGTCTCGAACTGCTCGGCATTGGCGCGGCACTGCTTGCGCCAGGCGTCGAGGTTCTCGATCTCCGAGCCGGAGCCGACGCCGGCGAGCGTCATCGACAGCGCCCGCTGCGATGCGTTCAGGCCAATCTGCAATGACGAGTACGCACCCATCGAGAGCCCGACGAGATGCGCGCGATCGATCTTGAGATGATCCAGCACGGCAAGCGCGTCGGTGTAGAAGTGCGTGTAGGTGTAGACCTCGCCCGCCGGCACATCCGACGGCGTGTAGCCGCGCGCGGAATAGGTGATGCAGCGATGGCCGCGCGAGAAGTAACGCATCTGCGGCTCCCAATTGCTGTGGTCGGCCGCGAATTCGTGCAGAAAAATGATCGGCGTTCCCTGACCCGCCTCTTCGAAATAGATGCGGACGTCGTCCCTGGTCGTGGCGTGGGGCATTAACTGTTTCCCTCTGGTAAAGCCATGTATCGAAGATCGCAGTTAATTCTGTTGTCCGCAATGCGGCAGCATCAGACCAGCAGTGACACAAAATCATCGCAGCATTTCCCTGAAGGTGAATTTGTCGCTGCCGCATCGTGTCTTTTTGTCGCCACATCGAGCGGCTTAACGGCCTGACGGATGTCGGCCATGGCACGGGCCGACGGGAATTGGGGGTGTCAACGAAGGATGAAGAATGTTCGAGTTGTTTGCGTCTCGCCTGTCGCGTTGTGTTATCGCGCTGGCGCTCTTCTACGCGGCGGTGGCCGCGTTCTCGTCTCCGGCGTCAGCGCGGCCTCATCGTCATAGCGCAGAGCGGCACGCTTACGTGCATCACGCCAGCAGGCACCATCATTACCGGCATCATGCACGCAGCTCGCGCTTCGAGCGCAGCGCGGCGCAATTGCAGGCGAACGGGTTCGCCAACACGCAGGCCAGCTATGATCCGAACGCCAATAGCGGCGGCATGGCCATGAGCGGCAGCGGTGGGAAGACCACGAGCGGCAGCGGTGGAATGGCGATGAGCGGCGGCTTCGGTGGCGGATCGGGCCTCGTGTCCGAGGCGCGCCGCTATGTCGGCGGCAATCCGACCGGCCGTGGCAGCCTGTGGTGCGCGCGCTTCATGAACATGGTGCTGGAGCACACCGGCCATCGCGGCACCGGCTCCGACACGGCGAATTCGTTCGCACGCTATGGCACCCGCGTCTCCGGTCCGCAGGTCGGTGCCATCGCGGTAATGTCGCGCGGCGGCCGGGGCGGCCATGTCGGTATCATCACCGGCATCGACGCGCAGGGCAATCCGATCATGATCTCCGGCAACAACGGCAACCGCGTCCGCGAGGCCCCGGTCTCGCGCGGCCGGATCTATGCGTATGTGATGCCGAATTGAGGTGAGTCCGCGGGAGGCCTGACGATAGGTGCTCTCGCATCACACAAGGTCGTCGTCCCGGACAAGCGCGCGGAGCAGCGCGCAGATCCGGGACCCAGAACCCAAGGCTCGCGTTGTTGCGCGAACTGGTAACCACGAGTCTTCGCCAAACCACTTCCTGTGGCTATGGATCCCGGATCGGCGCGCGCTTAGGGCGCGCTTGTCCGGGACGACGAGAGCAGCCGCAGCTCACACCATCTTAGGCTCTTCCACCGCGATCATGTCGCCGACGCCGATGTCGCCGTCGGCGATCACCTCGGCATAGATGCCGCAGTCCATGTGGCCGAGGCCGCGCGAGAGCGTGGGCGGGATTTCGAGATCGGGCTTTGCGGTGTTCGGATCGACATTGGTGGCCGCGCAGCGAACGATACGCTTGACCACCTTGAGGCGGGCTGCACCGATCGCGAGCGTCTGGCCGACGAGGTCGAGTTCTGACCAGGCCGGCCAGCCCTGGACGTAGAGGTTGGCGCGGAAGCGCAGGGGATGGACGGCGACCCCGCCGAGCATGGTCTCGATGGCGCGGACGCTGCCGAGATTGATGATCGAGACGACCTTGCGGGCGACGTCGGAAAAGCTGTGGTCGCGGCCGGACAGGACTTTCGGCGCGCCCCGAAGCTCGGGCTGAAAATTCTCGGTGAAGTAGGCCTCGATGGCGGCGCGCCCGGCTGCCGTCTCCAGATCGCCGCTGGCGACCACCTTGCCGTCCTTGCGGATGGTCAGCAGGTTGGTCGCGTCCTCGAAGCGGCTGTCGAGGGCAGCCAGCCGCTCATTGCGCATCAGCATCAAAAACTGGGTTTTGGGCATCCATTGCGGCGCCTCGGGATCGAACCCGCTGGGGCCGTTCTCGATGGCGTAGCGGCGGTCCGCGGGCAGAGTCTGGCCGACCCGCAACGGCGCGCGGGGCAGGGGCTCCGGCGTCAGGCCCTTGATCGGGTAGCGGTAGAGGCCGGTGATCTCGGCGGTCATGCTGCTTGTCATGGCACTTGATGTCATGGCGCTACTTAAGGGATTCGGCCGGGCCGCGCCAAGCGGGCGATTTCAGCCCGGCATTCGTCGCGCACGAAATTGTGAAGTGGCCTCTTCCGATCCCAAGGCCCGCTTCCCACATCTGGGTCAGGCCGGCGCCAGCGCTGGCTGATAACGACCGTTGTCCCTTGAGAAAGCTCAATGCGGCGAGCGGAGAACCCAATGAAGATGCCGTTTGGAGTGCCTTTGGGGCTCCAGGGGTAGGCCGAGGGAAAGAAAAGATATGAACATCGAGAAGTATACCGAACGCTCCAGGGGCTTCATCCAGTCCGCGCAGTCGCTCGCGATGCGCGAGGGGCACCAGCAGTTTTCGACCCTGCACCTGCTAAAGGTCCTGCTGGACGACAATGAGGGGCTGGCTGCCGGTCTGATGGACCGTGCCGGCGGCAATTCCCGTGCAATTCTGAAGGCGACCGAGGAGGGCCTTAACAAGGTGCCGAAGGTCAGTGGTGGCGGTGCCGGACAGATCTATCTGGCGCCCGAGCTCGCTCGCACCTTCGACGCCGCTGAAAAGGCCGGCGGGAAGGCCGGCGACAGCTTTGTCACCGTCGAGCGCCTGCTGCTCGGCCTTGCGCTGGAGAAAAACAGCGAGGCCGGTGCGATTCTGGCCAAGGGCGGCGTCACCCCGCAAAATCTCAACGCCGCAATCGAGGCGCTGCGCAAGGGCCGCACCGCAGACAGCGCGACGGCCGAGAATGCCTATGACGCGCTGAAGAAATATGCCCGCGACCTGACCCAGGCTGCGCGCGACGGCAAGCTCGACCCTGTCATCGGCCGCGACGAGGAGATTCGCCGCACCATTCAGGTGCTGTCGCGCCGGACCAAGAACAATCCCGTGCTGATTGGCGAACCCGGCGTCGGCAAGACCGCCATCGTCGAGGGCCTGGCGCTGCGCATCGTCAATGGCGACGTGCCGGAAAGCCTGAAAGACAAGCGCCTGCTCGTGCTCGATCTTGGCGCGCTGATCGCGGGCGCCAAATATCGCGGCGAGTTCGAAGAGCGGCTGAAAGCCGTTCTCCAGGAAGTGACCTCGCAAGCGGGCAGCTTCGTCCTGTTCATCGACGAGATGCATACACTGATCGGCGCCGGCAAGGCCGACGGCGCCATGGACGCCTCCAACCTGCTCAAGCCGGCGCTGGCCCGCGGCGAGCTGCACTGCATCGGCGCCACCACGCTCGACGAGTACCAGAAGCATGTCGAGAAGGATGCGGCGCTGGCGCGGCGCTTCCAGCCGATCTTCGTCAACGAGCCCTCGGTCGAGGACACCATCTCGATTCTGCGTGGATTGAAGGACAAGTACGAGCAGCACCACGGTGTGCGCATCAGCGATTCCGCGCTGGTGGCGTCGGCGACGCTGTCCAACCGCTACATCACCGACCGCTTTCTCCCTGACAAGGCGATCGACCTCATGGACGAGGCGGCCGCCCGGCTGAAGATGCAGGTCGATTCCAAGCCGGAAGAGCTGGATTCGCTAGACCGCGAGATCATCCGGCTCAAGATCGAGCAGGAGGCGCTGAAGAAGGAAACCGATCTCGGTTCCAAGACCCGTCTCGAGGTTCTGGAGAAGGAGCTTGCCGATCTTGAGGAGAAATCTGCGGCGCTGACGTCGCGCTGGAGCGCGGAGAAGAACAAGCTCTCCAATGCCCAGAAGCTGAAGGCCGAACTCGACGCCCTGCGGGTCGAACTTGCCAACGCGCAGCGGCGCGGCGAATTCCAGCGCGCGGGCGAGCTGGCCTATGGCCGGATTCCCGAGCTCGAGAAGCAGCTCGCAGATATCGAAGCCAGGGAGAATACAACACAGAACTCCGGCGAGATGATGGAGGAGGCGGTCACCGCCAACCACATCGCGCAAGTGGTCTCGCGCTGGACCGGCGTGCCCGTCGACAAGATGCTCGAGGGCGAGAAAGAGAAGCTGCTCAAGATGGAGGACCAGCTCGGACGGCGCGTGGTCGGACAGGCCGAGGCCGTGCGTGCGGTCGCCACCGCCGTGCGTCGTTCGCGCGCAGGGCTCCAGGACCCGAACCGGCCGACCGGCTCGTTCATGTTCTTGGGCCCCACCGGCGTCGGCAAGACCGAGCTGACCAAAGCTTTGGCGGAGTATCTCTTCAACGACGAGACCGCGATGGTCCGCCTCGACATGTCTGAATACATGGAGAAGCACTCGGTCTCGCGTCTGATCGGCGCGCCTCCAGGCTATGTCGGCTATGACGAGGGCGGCGCGCTAACCGAAGCGGTGCGGCGCCGGCCTTATCAGGTCGTGTTGTTCGACGAGATCGAGAAGGCGCATCCGGACGTGTTCAACGTGCTGTTGCAGGTGCTTGACGACGGCCGCCTGACCGACGGCCAAGGCCGTACCGTCGATTTCCGCAATACGCTGATCATCATGACCTCGAACCTCGGTTCGGAATTTCTGGTGAATCAACCGGAAGGCGAAGACACCTCAGCCGTGCGCGACCAGGTGATGGGAATGGTGCGGGCGCATTTCCGCCCCGAGTTCCTGAACCGCGTCGACGAGATCATCCTGTTCCACCGCCTGCAGAAGAGCGAGATGGGACGGATCGTCGAGATCCAGTTCGGCCGGCTCGAGAAGCTCCTCGTCGATCGCAAGATCGTGCTGACGCTCGATGCTGCGGCGCGCGACTGGCTCGCCGCCAAGGGCTGGGATCCCGCCTACGGCGCCAGGCCGCTGAAGCGGGTGATCCAGCGCTATCTCCAGGATCCGCTCGCCGAGATGATTCTGGCCGGCGATGTCAGGGATGGCGACACGGTTGCGATCTCGTCCGAAGGCAACGTGCTGACCTTCAACGGCGAAGCGCCGCAGACCGCGGAAATCGCCCAGTTCGAGGCGCCGGTGTCCAAGCGCAAGCTGAACTGATCGCTGGCGCTCGTCGCCAGCCACAGACCGCCCCGGAGAGGCCTTCTTCTCCGGGGCGAATTGTTGTGGCAGGTCGGTTGGCTTGTTTAACCGGTTGCGGGCGCGGAGCCGGAAGCGGGCGCCTCGTCCTGGGCCTCCTCTTCGAGCTCCGAGAGGATGTCCACCAGCTCACGCACGCGGCCCTGGGCCAACGGTCTCAGCTCGTTGATCATGGGCTCGTCATTGGCGAGCCATGCCTGGGCTTCGGCGAGTTCGTCGACCGTTGCTCCGGTTCCGATGATCTGGGCGATGGTGACGTCGTCGGCCCCGCTGATCGCCTTGCTGACGTCCTCGCGCGTCAGGCGTGTCATGGCACTCTCCCTGGCTCGATAGCGCCCCCCACCGCGACGGGCGGAGGGGGCGCTACCGTGATGAGATTTCAGGCTCGAGATCTCAACGGCCCGTGGTCAGCCGCGGCGGGTTCTGGGACATGAGCCAGAGCTCGATCGCGGCCAGCGCAGCAACCGCGATGCCGACCACCACGTGGATTGTCATCGCCGTCTTGGAACCCTGGAACCCAAGTACCCAAGGCGCGATGAGCGTCCAGAGGCCGACGATCAGGTTCAGCCACTCTTCCCATACCGCGAACGCGGCAAGCGCCGCGATGGCCAAAATTGCGATCACGATGCCCGCGATATAGGCGTTTTGGGAAGCCGCTCCGGCGCCGAAGCCAAACATCCACGGCGAAAAGAACAGGAATGCGCCGAGGACCAGGTTTGCGACGTCGCACAGTTTTGCGTTCGTCCAATTCTCCATGGCATGCTCCATTCAGCCCTGCCCCTCATGGCAAACCAACCGGACTGCCGCCCGCCGGGTTCCCAAGGGTTCCAAGAAAATTGAATGCGAAAATTGAATGCGAGGCGATGAGCCTGCCGGCCGCCGGTCATCTGCAAGCGGGGCAGGCTACCGGTTCGTCACCTGCAGCGGCCCGCCGGTCGCATCCGACATGCGGGCGATGGCGCCGCCGCGGCCGCTCATCATGCCGTCGAGCCGGTCGCGCTCCTTCTCGAAGCCCGCCAGCATCGGTCCTTCCAGCGAGCGACCGCGCGGCAGTTTCACGCGCATCGGGTCGACGAAGCGGCCGTTGACCAGGATCTCGTAGTGGACGTGTGGCCCTGTCGACTGGCCGGTCGAGCCGACAAAGCCGATCACCTGTCCCTGCCGCACCTTCTTGCCGGCCTCCATGCCCTTGGCGAAGGCCGACAAATGGCCGTAAGCGGTCTCATAGCCGTTGTTGTGCTTGATGCGGATGTACTTGCCGTAGCCGCCTTCGAGTTGGGCCTTCTCGATCAAGCCGTTGCCGGCGGCGAAGATCGGGGTGCCGTAGGCCGTCGCCCAGTCGACGCCGGTGTGCATCTTCACATAGCCCAGGATCGGGTGACGGCGGCCGCCGAAGCCAGAGCGCATGATGGCGCTGTTGACGGGTTTGCGGACCAGGAATTTCTTCGCGCTCTTGCCGCTCTCGTCATAGTAGTCGACGACCCCGTCATCGGGACTCTGAAATCGGTAGTACTTCTTGGTCTCGCCGCCGACCGTCAGCGAGGCGAACAACACGTCATTCTTTTCCGTCGCCGTGACGCCCTCGTCCTCGCCGGCGTAGAACACGTCGAAGGAATCGCCCGGCTGCACCTTGCGCTGGAAATCGACGTCGTACGAATAGATCTTGATCATGTCGTCGATGACCGGCATCGGCACCTTGTTGCGCATCGCGGTCTCGTAGATGCTCTGGTACAGCCGCACGCCGGTGCCGTCGTCATCGTCATCGTCGTCGCTGTTGGCGTTGGCCGCGGTGTCCGTGACGGTGTTCATGCTGGAGACGTCGACTGCGACGTATTTGCCGAGATCGGACAGTGCCGCGATCGCCTCGACCATGGTCTCGTTGGCGACGACGACGCGGTAGGGCTGCAGCCGTGCGCCGGGGCTTGCGGGCGCCATCAGGATGCGGAGCTTTTCGCCTTCCTTCAGGCCGCCGTCGCGGCCGCGCGGGCCCAGCGTCGACGTGATCGCCTTGATTTCCTCGGATGTGGCGCCGAGATCGCGCAGCACGGCGGCGACGTTGTCGCCCTTCTTGACGACATGGACGCGCTCGCCATTGGGGTTGCCGCCGGTGATCTGCTCCTTGGTCTTGGGCAGCAGCGTGACGTTCTCCGGCACCACGCGCGTCTCGAAGCCGGCATAGGGGTCGGACGGCGACACTTCGGCGGCGTACGCGCTTCTGATGTCGGAGGCCCCGGTCGCGCCGGAGACGTCGGCGGCGGGGCTGGCGAGCGAGGCGTAGCGGACGCCGCCATTGCCGCGCCAGTTGGCGGCATCGCGCACCCGCATCAGGATGTCGTCGAGCGCCACCACCGCGGAAATCTTGGCCTTCGGCAGCACCGGCGACAAGTCCTTGGTGACGAAGGAGACCTCAGCGTCGGGTTCGACGGCTTCGGGATTGTTGGGATCGTCGGCCGCGGTCTTGGGATCGGAGCCGACGTCGGTGAGCAGGCGCTGGGCGTTGAACGGCGGAATCTTGGCCGACAGATCGCTCGTCGTCATCGACAGATTGCCGGCGATCCGGACGAACGGGCGCACCCGCATCACGTCGCGGTTGCCGACGCGGGCGACGGTGGAGACGCGCACGATGTTGCGCGAGGCGGTGGATTCGCTCGGCGGCGGCAGGCGGTCGCTCTTGTGCAGCGTGGCGGCGCGGTCGGCTGCGCCGAATGCGCCGCGCAGCGCGCCTTCGACCCGCTCCGGCACCTTGGCGAAGGTCATCTCGCCGTCGAGAGATGCGAAAACGGCGCCGCCGATCAGGGCCGCGCCGCACAGTCCGGTCAGAATTGTCCCGCTGAACCATTGCACCGAAACGCGACGGCGATCGATCACGGCGGCTTCAGAACCATCGACGGACAGCGGCGGCTCGTGGCCGAGATCGATGATCCCGGTCTCACGCCCATAACCGCCGCGCGACGTCCTGTGGTTCAACCGAAGTCCCCCAAATCAACGACCCAAAAACCTTTGTTTCGCGCTTTGCCCTAAGTCGCCCTCTTGAAGGGGGATCGCGGAAAAAGCGCAAGCCGCGCAGGCGTCCGTGCTCAGAAAGCCCCGACGGGGCCTGGCCGAAATTACGAACAGCTAGGCAGGTGAAGGTCTCTCGATGTCTCTCGAATGTCTGAAGAAGGCCGCTTCATCGCTAAGGTCGCCTTCCTCGGACCCCATGAAAACCGCCGGCAGCCCCCACTGGCATCCCGCGATTCAAGATTGTCTGTACCAGAACGCCGCGGGAATGTGGCTCAAGTACGGCGCCTAATATGGAAAAAGTTTCCTGAACGGCCGGGCGCCGGGCCCCTCCTCGGAGGGGCGCCGTAGGCCGGCTCCGCAGCCCCTTGGAGCGCAAACTTTTTTTGAGTTTTTTCACGGCGCCCCATCGACCGGCCCGCTCACGACATCGCTAACCGTCTGGAAACATGCGAATATTTCTAACAATCCACCGTGCGACGATTTGTTGACAATGGCCGTTGACAATCCCGAGCGAGGGGGCCTATAAACCGACCACTGAGCGCGGCGCCGCCGGGTCACTGACCAAGGCGAGCGGACGCGCCACTGATGCTCCTCACCTTGTTGAGTGACACAACAGTCGACGTAAGTCGATTGGAGTTCATTCATCGTCGGTAAGGGTGTCGGAACCCTTCCTCCCAAGGAAGGTTGGGGCCTCTTGGTCCCGGGCTGTTTGACAAGTGAAGATGAAGAAAGAGAAACGTGGACGGCGGAGTCCTTGCGCCTCTCGGAATACTTGAAGGCTTCGGCTTTTGAGTTCTGGGAGGGAACGAAAGACTTCGGCGGTACACGTTTCAAAGGTTACACCATCGTTGCCAGCGATGTGAATCGCGGGCAGCTCGTCGACTTCGGTCGATGAAAAATGGTGGGACCTCGTCAAACGTTGTGATCAGCCGGTTCGAAGTTTCAAGTTCAACTTGAGAGTTTGATCCTGGCTCAGAGCGAACGCTGGCGGCAGGCTTAACACATGCAAGTCGAGCGGGCGTAGCAATACGTCAGCGGCAGACGGGTGAGTAACGCGTGGGAACGTACCTTTTGGTTCGGAACAACACAGGGAAACTTGTGCTAATACCGGATAAGCCCTTACGGGGAAAGATTTATCGCCGAAAGATCGGCCCGCGTCTGATTAGCTAGTTGGTAGGGTAATGGCCTACCAAGGCGACGATCAGTAGCTGGTCTGAGAGGATGATCAGCCACATTGGGACTGAGACACGGCCCAAACTCCTACGGGAGGCAGCAGTGGGGAATATTGGACAATGGGCGCAAGCCTGATCCAGCCATGCCGCGTGAGTGATGAAGGCCCTAGGGTTGTAAAGCTCTTTTGTGCGGGAAGATAATGACGGTACCGCAAGAATAAGCCCCGGCTAACTTCGTGCCAGCAGCCGCGGTAATACGAAGGGGGCTAGCGTTGCTCGGAATCACTGGGCGTAAAGGGTGCGTAGGCGGGTTTTTAAGTCAGGGGTGAAATCCTGGAGCTCAACTCCAGAACTGCCTTTGATACTGAAGATCTTGAGTCCGGGAGAGGTGAGTGGAACTGCGAGTGTAGAGGTGAAATTCGTAGATATTCGCAAGAACACCAGTGGCGAAGGCGGCTCACTGGCCCGGTACTGACGCTGAGGCACGAAAGCGTGGGGAGCAAACAGGATTAGATACCCTGGTAGTCCACGCCGTAAACGATGAATGCCAGCCGTTAGTGGGTTTACTCACTAGTGGCGCAGCTAACGCTTTAAGCATTCCGCCTGGGGAGTACGGTCGCAAGATTAAAACTCAAAGGAATTGACGGGGGCCCGCACAAGCGGTGGAGCATGTGGTTTAATTCGACGCAACGCGCAGAACCTTACCAGCCCTTGACATGTCCAGGACCGGTCGCAGAGATGTGACCTTCTCTTCGGAGCCTGGAACACAGGTGCTGCATGGCTGTCGTCAGCTCGTGTCGTGAGATGTTGGGTTAAGTCCCGCAACGAGCGCAACCCCCGTCCTTAGTTGCTACCATTTAGTTGAGCACTCTAAGGAGACTGCCGGTGATAAGCCGCGAGGAAGGTGGGGATGACGTCAAGTCCTCATGGCCCTTACGGGCTGGGCTACACACGTGCTACAATGGCGGTGACAATGGGACGCTAAGGGGCAACCCTTCGCAAATCTCAAAAAGCCGTCTCAGTTCGGATTGGGCTCTGCAACTCGAGCCCATGAAGTTGGAATCGCTAGTAATCGTGGATCAGCACGCCACGGTGAATACGTTCCCGGGCCTTGTACACACCGCCCGTCACACCATGGGAGTTGGTTTTACCTGAAGACGGTGCGCTAACCCGCAAGGGAGGCAGCCGGCCACGGTAGGGTCAGCGACTGGGGTGAAGTCGTAACAAGGTAGCCGTAGGGGAACCTGCGGCTGGATCACCTCCTTTCTAAGGATGATCCTTCAGCGAGCTTCGGCTCACTATCGGATCGTTTTAGAAACATCAGGGGCCAACAGATCGCCAGATCGTTGAGCTCCAGTGGCGGGATTTCGCCGTCTACGTTTCTCTTTCTTCGCGGACGAACACGCGCCAGGGCTGCGCTGTGCGATTGCATTCGGCGCTTGCGCCCTATGCTGCACGCGAGCAAGACCCTGTCCTTGAAGGATATGCGTTAGGGGCTTGTAGCTCAGTTGGTTAGAGCGCGCGCTTGATAAGCGTGAGGTCGGAAGTTCAAGTCTTCCCAGGCCCACCACTTTCATCGAGCGAGCATTCGTCTTCTGGTTACGGGGCCATAGCTCAGCTGGGAGAGCGCGTGCTTTGCAAGCATGAGGTCGTCGGTTCGATCCCGTCTGGCTCCACCAGATGGTTTGAATGACCGGCGCATCGTGCACCTTAAATCGTCCGCGAAACATCACTTCGCACCTACTAGTCCGGATGGACAGTGAGTTGCGTGATTTCTGACATCGTAAAGAGGAGATCGATCCGAGTTGGATCGTGCAGCAATTGTTGCGCGATACTTCATTATCTCCGGATCATTTCGGCGCTTGCGCGCCTTTCAGTGTAGCTCACAAGGCTGCGTCTGAAAGACGGGTGAGTTGTAAATGATCCTTTTAGCGAAGCTTGACCGCCTCGCTATCGGAACGATCTTACGAAGCAAGCTGGTCTTTCTAATCAATGCCCGGCTGCACATAGCGTTCATCGAGGGCGCGTGCCGCAGAGATTTCGGTCTCTTGGCAATTGTGCAGACAACATTCTGCCGAGTGTGTGGACATTGATAATGAGAGCAATCAAGTGCCTTAAGGGTGTTCGGTGGATGCCTTGGCGCTGAGAGGCGATGAAGGACGTGCTACGCTGCGATAAGCCGTGGGGAGCTGCGAAGAAGCTTTGATCCATGGATTTCCGAATGGGGAAACCCACCTTCGATAGCCGGAACTCCAAGACCTTTGTCGAAAGACATCGGTGTGGGGTTCGACCAGATAATGGAAGAGGCCAGGCCTTTAGATTTCGATCGAAGAGGTTTTGGATTTCCGGTTATCAAGAGAAGGTATGAGACTTCTGAATACATAGGAGGTTTCAAGCAAACCCAGGGAACTGAAACATCTAAGTACCTGGAGGAAAGGACATCAACAGAGACTCCGTTAGTAGTGGCGAGCGAACGCGGACCAGGCCAGTGATACATCAAAGACAATCGGAACCAGTCAGGAAAGCTGGGCCTTAGAGGGTGATAGCCCCGTACGAGTAATGCGATGATGTATCCACGAGTAAGGCGGGACACGTGAAATCCTGTCTGAACGCGGGGGGACCACCCTCCAAGCCTAAGTACTCCTCAGCGACCGATAGTGAACCAGTACCGTGAGGGAAAGGTGAAAAGCACCCCGACGAGGGGAGTGAAATAGACCTGAAACCGGACACCTACAAACAGATGGAGCCC
>NZ_JADPKQ010000366.1:0-3818 GCF_023074015.1 Bradyrhizobium sp. 142 | reverse complement strand
GCCTGTGCCGGCTTAACTCGATCGAACCGCCGTGGTACGGACCCGTATGCCCGGTGGTGTGGGAGGGGTGGCGTCGCGAGACGTCCCCCTATCCCGATCGTTGACCCGGAGCGGGCATTGGGTCGCAGCGTCTAGGGTCAATTGACTGCCCTTTCTCACCCGCCGCCGCGTCCCAAAGTGTTAGGCTTGGCGTGTCAACCTTTTTCCCCTCAGGGGACACATGCAACGGCGCGAGGTCATCACGCTTTTCGGTGGCACGGCAGCGACCTGGCCGTTTGCCGCGCGGGCGCAGAATACCAACAGAGCTCCCAGACGGATCGCCTTCTTGCCCGATCTTTACCCGGCAACGCTCGAAGCCTGGCGGGCAGAAATGCGCGTCCTCGGCTGGATCGAGGGGCAGGACTTCGTCATCATGCAGTCAGGCAAACAACTGGGAAGCCGCGGTCCATTGGATGAAGCCGCACAACGCGTGGTGGCGAACAAGCCTGACCTCATTTTCACTATTACAACGGCCTATGCGCTCGCTCTGCAACGCGCAACGGGGTCAATTCCTATTGTGATGCTGACTTCTGGATACCCGGTCGAGGCTGGCGTGGCTGACAGCCTCGCCAAGCCCGGAAGGAATGTCACAGGCAACGCGATCTATACAGAGACGGGGGTCTGGGGCAAGATGTTGCAACTGCTCCGCGAGGCCAAGCCGGACATCAAACGAGTCGCCGCCTTGTGGAGTTACGTCATACCCGCGTTTCCTAAAGAGGAGATCGAGCCAGCCTACGCTGAGCTCAATAGCGCGGCACGCTCGCTTAACTTGGAGCTTCACATCGTCGAGGTGGCGAACTCCGATCAGCCATAGGCTGCGCTCGCCGAGATCGACGAATGGAAACCAGGCGGCCTACTGCTGACGTCTTTTTTTAGCGACAAGGCGCGTTCGGTCGTGATGCAGTTTGCCGTGGATAAAGGCCTGCCCACTATCGTCGATGTTGATGTTTGGACACGCGTCGCCGCGCCACTCTATCCCCTTCTGTTTTACGGACCCATAAATCGAGAGCTTGTGCAGAATGCGGTCGCTTCGGTCGACAAAAATTTTGCGGGGGTCTAGTCCGGGTGACCTGCCGATCCAGCGGCCTCGCCGATTTGAACTAATCGTCAACCTGAAGACCGTGAAAGCAATTGGCCTCGATCTTCCACCCCTCCTTGTCGCCCGCGCGGACCGGGTGATCGAATAGGGCTCTTCGTTGCGTGCACGAGTCTGAAATTGGCCCCATGCTGCCTAGCTCAATGCTCGTCCAAGCGTCGGCTGTCGGGTGTAGACCGGAAGCCGCTTGCAGCGGCCCAGATCGCCGATTTTGACCCGGAGCTGACGTCAGCCCGCATAGGTCATGTCGATGCGCCGCATAGCGCCGTAGGAGCGGGCGGCTTGCTTGGTGGCCCGTTACCCGATCTGCACGCTGGTCCCGCTGTTGCCGCTATCGGCCTTCAGTTGAGGTGGCGATCCAGAAACTGGTCATTTAAGTTCGCTGTGAATAGCCATTGTGCGGCCAAGGCGGCTTTGATCATTGATGTTGATTGTGGGTGGATGTAGCCTTGAAGAAAGCGGGAGGAGCGGAGCAATGATGAGATTGGTTTTCTCGATTGTCGGCGTTCTTATACTCACCGTTCTCGCAGCCCCCGGGGAGTCCTCCGCACAGAGCGTAGCGGGTCGTACTGCTCGGACTGTCGTCACATTCGACAACGTGGGCGATGCGCCGGGGGTGCCGGAGGGAATCACCACGGACGGCAAGGACGGGCTTTATGTCTCGCTCTTCGTCCTCGATCAGATCTGGCACGTCAATCCGGCCACCGGCGAGAAGAAGAAGGTTGCGGACGTGCCGGGCGGCGACCTCAAGGGCGACCTTATCGGCATCGAGCGGGATCCCACCGACGGCACTATCCTTGCCGCCTTCAAGCGCGCGACGAAGGTCGACCTGTTCACGGAGGATCATCCTGACTGTCGCGACGCCACCGACGCATCAACCGGTATCTACCGGGTCAACCCACAGACTGGAGCGGTAAGCCCGTTCGTGACGCGTGGAACCGGCGTCTCGCTCTGCTTCCCCGACGACATCGCGATCGATCCGAGCGGCAACGTGTACGTCTCCGATCTCGAACTCGGGGTGATCTGGAAGTTCGATCGCGCCGGCCACGGGGGCGTCTGGTCGGATGACCCCCTGCTCGGCTGGACCGAGCAGACCGGTACGTGGAACACGAAGAACGGCACGGTGGGTGGTTACATTGGAATCAACACCGTGGCTCTTAGCCCCGATGGCCGTTACCTCTTCGCCGGCACCGACGGCGGCCCCGGCGGTCCCACCGGGAGCGGGCTGCTGGTGCGCATCCCGATCCAGGCCGACGGCTCGGCGGGCAAGGCAGATCTCTTTGCCGCAGGGCTGGGGGCCAATGACGGTCTCGAGGTGGGCCCCGACGGAACGGTCTACTTCGGTGATACGTACAACAGCGACGTCTGGGCCTTCTCACCCGACGGGTCCCGCCGCCAGCTGATTGCCTCCCGCGATCAGTTCGGCGACCCCTTGGATAATGCGACCAGCCTCGTCTTCCTCAACGGCTGTCTTTACGAGACGCAGCTTGGCTTCTTCAAGCTACAGCTGGGCAAGGCGAATGAAACGCTGCGGAACGTGGTGGAGATCTGCAAGTTCGGCAACCCAGCGGAGAACGGTACGTACACGCCGCGTCCCGTACTGGAGACGTCGCCCCCGACGCCGCGTCCGCCGGTAGCGCGAGCGACGCACCCGCAGTTCTCGACGCTCGGCCGCGGCCCGCCGTAACTGTCGCCTCGCTCTCATATTGGCTTTGCAGGCCCGCCGCCCTAGAATTGCGGCGATCGCAGGACGGGCGAATATGCAGTATGTTTGCGACGCGCCGAAGGGTAAGACCTGGTTCCGTATCGAGACGGAAGGTGAGGCGGTGCATGAGTCGCGCCTGATGAGCCACACAGTCGAGAAATATTTCCGCCGCGAGTGGGAGAAGGCAGTCCAGTCCTGGCGTCCGGAGCGGCCCAACGCGATCGAGCGCGACATCGGCCTCGAGGCCCATGTACAGCGAGAGATGCCGCTTTTCCTCACGTTGCGCGACAGGGAGGGCAATGCACTGACTACAGCGATGCTGCCACCGGGTGGCAAGGATCGCGGCGGGTTCCGGATCATCATCGTTGCCGCATCCAATGCCGATCCTTATCCTCAGCAGGAAGCAGCCATCGCTGCGCTGGGAGCGCATTTCGGTCTCACACTCGATCGCAACCGCTGCTTCCCCTATGGCCGCTAAGGAGCCTGACAAGTATCGCTGCTTGATTGGAGCGATGTCGGCTTATGGGCCCTCTGCCGACTTGCTAGTGCGGGCAGGCTTATCCGCTCACAAGGGCAGAGCGGACAAGGCATGCGTTCGCCGATCGAATCCATGCCTGCATCGCTGCTCAGGAAGAGGTTCACGGAGGGAGGGCAGGCGCGCAACCGGCCATGATGCAATAATGCCGGTGTTTTGCCCGACGAGTCAAACCGCTTCGTAAAATCCGAGAGACATCGCGCCGGCCGGCAAGCCATTGATAAAGCTGGCACCGGCTACTGTGGATGGGGTTGTTTTCGCGCTTTTGGTTGGAGGTGCCACTGCCGGCTTCGCGGCGCGCGGCCTCCTGCTAGCCTGCATTTCTCACAGTGCTGACTGATTTTACAACGCGGGTTTGATGGATCAGTGATGGCCATGAGGGATGGTGGCGCCGGAAGGCGCGGATGGCATTGTTTGGTTGTTGTCTCTCCGGTGGGCCAGGT
>NZ_JADPKQ010000091.1:0-3832 GCF_023074015.1 Bradyrhizobium sp. 142 | reverse complement strand
TGCTTCTACCTGGCCGCGTGACCACTTCTGCCGCAGCACGATTGCGCCGCGCTGATCGTGGCCCACGATGTGGAACGAGTTCTTGCCGATATCGATGCCCATCACGGCGATCGCTGAGCTGAGTTTCTGAGACATGGCGTGCTCCTTGTCTTGGGCGCCCCCTGCCCAGCTTGTCGTGCTGGCAGGGCCGGAGCACGGCCGGACCATTCCATTAGCGGACGTTTGACAGGCAAGGGCTTTGCTGAAGTTCATAATACTGAAAAAACGCGCATCGGACGCTCGTAACCCTTGATAGATCGTTCGCCAACGCTGTCCACCACGATGGACTTCCCCACTGCATCAGCAAGAACAGGATCAAGCAAAATCTGGGCATCAACAGCCAAGCCGCAAAGCCGCGACGCAAGATTTACGACACTACCCATCGCGGTGTAGTCGATACGACCTTCATAGCCCACGGTACCAACCGTCGCAGGGCCCATCGCGACACCTACGCCAAAACCTATCTTGTGCCCCGCGACCCGCCAGTCAATAATCAGCGCTTGCACGGCGGCCTGCATATCGATAGCCAGACGTACACCCCGCAAGGCGGGTTCATCACACTCAATCGGCGCATTGACCAAGACCATTAATCCATCTCCGGCGAAGCCCGTGAGCGTCGCTTGATGCCGGGTAATCACCGATCCGACCGCTGCATAATATTCACTAAGCAAACCCATGATAATCTCAGGCTCGGCGTGAGCTGAAAACGCGGTGAAACCGCGCAGGTCGCAAAAGATGGCAACCACTTCGCGACGCTGTCCGTCGAGCAATCCCTGGTTTCCTGTATCCTCGACAAGCTCTGCCACCTGGGGCGCCAGAAATCGCTTCAATCGAGCGATGCGTTCGGATTTTTCCTTTGAGGCCGCGAGTTCTCCCGCCATCTCATTGAACCGGTTGGCGAGTTGTTCTAGCTCGTCACCACTCGACATTTCGATCCGGTGCTCAAACTGACCTGCGCCGATGCGTTGCACGCCGTCCTCAAGCTGACGGATGGGCCCAGACATTCGACGGGCCAACCACCAGGCGAGTGATATCGCGAAGAGCGCGCCGATGAACAGCAGCGCCAGCGAGCGCCATAGAGCGGCGCGAATTGGTGCAAAAGCTTCTGCGACCGGCTGCTGCGCGATCACTGTCCAATCGACACTTGCTGTTCTGGCCGAGGTGGCAATCGCCGGCTTGCCATCGGCGTCGCGTGTGACTACTGCGGCTCCCTTGGCCGCAGCGACCGCGGCAGTTAACGATCCAAAACCCTCGGAGGCGGCATGGCCGCGCAGCACTTGGCTGATATCTGGGTGAGCAATCAGCCGTCCCGAATCGTCGATGACGAAGGCATGGCCGGTCTCGCCAATCTTGATTGCGGCAATCACTTCCTGGATCAGTTTAAGGTTGATGTCGGCAATGGCGATCCCGGCGGCAGCGCGATTGCCGGCCACTGCGATCGTCATATAGGGCTCCGAATCGCGCTCATATCGCACCGGGCCGAACCAGACTTTACTGGCGTGCGCGCCCTTTATTGCCGAGTCGGACGCCATCGACGCGCCGAGCCCTATCCGATTCACATCCTGTCGGGAGATGAAGGCGCGCTCTCTATCCATTTCGTCCACCAATATAATCGAAGATATGGCCGGTACCTGACGCAACAAGCGCAATGCATCAATGCGATGGCGCTCTTCGTCGCCAGCCATCCAGGGCAGCTGGACGACCCAGCCGAGCTGATCACGAATACCATCGATGAAGGTCTGGATACGTTCGGTGGCCGAGCGAGATTCAGCCTGCAACAGTTCATTGAGGGCGGCGCGTTGGCCGCGGTAGCCGAACAAGGCCTCACTGGCTGCCCCCAGCAACAGCGGGGTTACAACGGCTATCAGCAGCGTGACGAAGTATTTTATGAACAGCGAACCGCGCGGTGCACGCCTGTGAGGAGGCGGTGGTTTATCGGTGCTCATGGATCACCTCGGTCTTGCCTGCTATCGTGACCAGTGAGAGGCTCCGGGAGGAGCCCCCACACCCTGGCAAGGCAGCAAGGGAATGTCGAGTCAGCCTGGTTTTGGGCGGAAGCGACTTGAGCTACTGCGCGAACTCCTTCCGAAGGCAGCCGTGTTCGCGGCGCTTACCAACCCAATACCCACAGGGACGCGCCCAGGCATCGGATATGTCCGCGGCGCGGCTCAGAGCCTGGGACTCAAGATTCACTTGCTGGAAGCAAGCAACCTGGAGGAAATCCAAAGAGCGTTCACCACGCTTGCGCAGGGCAAGGCGGACGCGCTGCTGGTCGGAAGCGACCCAATTTTCGACGTGCACCGGGGATAAGATCGCCGCAATGGTGGCTGCGGTGGCCATCCCAGCGATCTTTCAATTTCGTGATTATGCAGCCGCTGGCGGTTTAATGAGTTATGATCTGGGATGTTGAGGACGCGCATCGCTTGGCCGGCGCTTTTATGTAGGTAGGATATTGAAAGGTGCTAACGTCGCCGACCTGCTGATACAACAGCCGATTAAATTTAGGCTCGCGATCAACCTTAAGACGGTGAGACCCTTAGGCTCGAGGTCCCTCCGGCTCTGCTTCTGTTGGCCGATGAAGTGATTGAATGAAGGCGCGATTACTCGCTTGACGCAGTGCTTGTTACGAACGACCGAAGTCCCACGATATTCAGAGGCTAGTTTCATTCGACAACATCCGAGATGGCAATGAAGCGTCGCAAATTTATTGTAGGGCTGCTGATTGGGCTGATCGTGACTGGGGCACGTGCGCAGCAGCGCGTGCGGATTTCCATACTTCACAGCGGTTTCCCGAACCGAACGCCGATCCACCAGCTCTTCGAGGCTCTGAGTAAGCTTGGCCTGGATGACGGCCGCACCGCGACAATTGATTTGGTCGGCGGAGAAGGAGACCCCAAGAGGCTGAGTGCGCTTGTCGCACAGATCGGAGCGCAGAATCCGGACGTAATCATTGCGATCACTTCGCCAGCAGTAGTCGCGCTCAAGGAGGCGAGGCTGACGATCCCTGTCGTGTTCGCCTTCGTGCCTGACCCAGTCGGGCTTGGAATCGTGGAAAGTCTCGCTCAGCCAGGCGGTAACTTCACCGGAGTGACCTATAGCGAGTCCGGACTTGGTGGAAAGCGGCTTGAGCTGCTTCTTGAAGCAATTGCGGGATCGAAAAAAATCGCTGTATTCTGGAACCCGTCGTTTCCTGGGCATGCTGACGCCGTGGAAAGTACTCGGACAGCGGCTTTGGCGCGCGGCATAGAGGTCTTTTCGCGTGAACTTAGAGTCATCGAGGACCTCGAGCCGGCGTTCGACGATGCCATTCGCGCGAAAGCACAAGCTGCGATCTTCATGGCTGACAACGTGATGTTTGGAAACCGGAAGCGAGTCGCAGAAGTCGCGATCAATCACCGCCTTCCCACCATTCACTCCTTTCCTTCGGAGGTAGAGGATGGCGGGTTAATGTTTTATGGGCCCAGTAACGCCGAGAACTACCGGCGCGCTGCTGCATTGGCCGCAAGGATCCTCAAAGGCAAGCGTCCGGGTGAACTCCCAGTCGAGCGGCCGACCAAATTTGAGCTAATCATTAACCTGAAGACCGCGAAGGCACTCGGCGTGACGATCTCCGAAGCCTTCCTGCTGCGCGCCGATCAAGTGATCGAATAGTGCATTTCTTGTTGCGGTGCATGAGACCTGTTATGTGCTGGTATGTGCTGGTTTTTGGACGCCGGCAACAAGGAGGCTCCGCACGCTCAACTGACCGGCGTCCAAAAAGCGCCAAGGCACGAAGTCGCGGGAAGTTGGGCAC
>NZ_JADPKQ010000522.1:2072-3841 GCF_023074015.1 Bradyrhizobium sp. 142 | reverse complement strand
GAGTAACGCCATTTCGCCTTGCCGGTGGATTTCGTTCGTGGCTTTCAGATAGCGACCAGCGCTGCGCACCCTCCGAGCTACTCGGTCCAAAGACAGCCATCTACTTCGAGCAAACGGCCGTAGTCGGTGGTTCCAGGGTAGGCGTAACCCTTCTTCCCCCTGTTCGTGACTCGCTCCGCCCGGTGATCGCTGCAACCTGCCGGATTGCGACAGGGCTACTCTTGTCTTGGGATACGTTTTGCTATGGCCCAAGACCACGTCCATAAAACCCATCCGAACATCGTCAAACGGTTGAAGCGCGCCGAAGGTCACCTCCGCCGCGTCACCGAGATGTTTGATGAGGATCGCTCCTGCCTCGATCTGGCTCAGCAGCTCCATGCGGTGGAGAAGGCTGTCGGCGAGGCTAAACGCACACTGATCCACGATCACGTCGATCATTGTTTGGACGCCGCTGCGAACGGCAACAGGAAATCGAGCGTCGCCGCGGTTGACGAGTTCAAGGCTATTTCGAAATACCTGTGACAAACGGTCGCGCGTTCGCGTCGGAAGAAGGATTATGGCAAGCCGTCTCATCATCGTTGTTCTCGCGTTTGCATCAGGCGCCGCGATCTTCGCGCTGACACCGGGGCTATCGACGACAGTGCAACGCATTGTCGGATTCAGCTCCCAGAACAAATCGATAGTATCCACGAAGTCCGCAGCGCCTGATGTCCCAGGCCTGCTGCCGATGACCGATGAGCAGGTCAAAGTCGCACAGATCGATCTGTCGAACGTCGGTCCTGCCACGATCGCCAAACGCCTCGTCGTTCCTGGTTCGATCGTTCCAAACGCCGACCTGATCGCGCACGTCTCGGTCAAGCTGTCGGGGACGGTCGCGGAGTTGCGCAAGAATATCGGTGAGGACGTCGGCAAGGATGAGGTGATCGCAGTCCTTGAGAGCCGGGAGGTTGCCGACGCCAAGAGTGAATATCTGGCAGCTCGTCTTACGAACGACCTGCAACAGGATCTGGCCAACCGGGACAAGACGCTCTGGGAAGGCAGAGCTGTGCCCGAGCAGCAATACTTGCGCTCGCGCAACGCGGCCGCGCAATCCGGCATGAAGCTCAATATCGCGCGGCAGAAGCTGATGGCGCTTGGACTTGCCGGCAATGAGATCGCGGTGCTCGCTCAGGCCTCGGAAGGCGGGCTGCGTCGGCAGGACGTCAGAGCGACGATTTCAGGGCGCGTGGTAGAGCGCAAGGTCGAACTGGGAGCGGCGGTCGGCCGCGACAACCTCGAAACGGAACTGTTCGTCATCGTCGATCTGAGCCGTGTCTGGGTAGATTTGTCGGTCGCCTCCTCCGACCTTCCTTTGATCAAGGAAGGTCAACCGGTGAAGATTTCCGCAAGGGGCCTTTCGGAAACGACCACAGGCAAAATCATCTTCGTCAGCCCGCTGGTCGACAAGGAAACGCGGACGACCCGCGTCGTGGCTGAAATTCAGAATGCCGATCGGACATGGCGGCCAGGCTCGTTCGTGACGGCAGCGGTCGCCCTCAATGAACGGAGCGTGCCTGTCGTCGTCCCGACGACCGCCATTCAGAAATTTGAGGGGCGGACAGTCGTGTTCGTCCGGACCAAGGACGGCTTCGAGAAGCGCGATGTCGTGCTCGGCCAGAAGGAAGATCAGGCGCTCGAAATCCTCTCCGGCCTGACGCCGGGCGAAACCGTTGCTGTGACGAATACGTTCTCGCTCAAGGCTGAACTCTCGAAGCCGAAAGATGAGGACT
>NZ_JADPKQ010000522.1:0-1974 GCF_023074015.1 Bradyrhizobium sp. 142 | reverse complement strand
CGATGGCGCTCACCGTCATAATCGCGCTCGGCGCGGCCTTCGTCGTGTCGTTGACGTTCGTCCCGGCCATGATCGCCCTAACGGTGTCCAAGCCCGTGACGGAACAAGAGAACGTCATCATCCGCAAGCTGAAGGCGTACTACGCGCCGTTGCTGACACGGGCGATCGCTTCACCCCTACCGGCCATCGGCGCTGCTGCGCTTTTGTTCGTCGCAGCCGCTCTGCTGTTTGCCTGCCTGGGGCAGGAGTTCACGCCGACCCTCGATGAAAAGAACATCGTCATGGAGGTGAAGCGCGTACCAAGCACGTCGTTGTCTCAGGCGCAGGCGATGCAGCTCCTCCTTGAAAGGGAGATCAGCAAGTTTCCGCAGGTGGCGTTTGTGTTCTCCCGGACCGGAACGCCGGACCTTGCCGCCGATCCAATGCCGCCGAGTTCGTCCGACACCTACATCATCGTCAAGCCACAAAGCGAATGGCCAGACCCCGGCCTGTCGAAGGACGGTCTGATCAAGCAGATCGAGGCGGACGCTAGGAAACTTCCAGGCAACAAACTTGGCTTCTCTCAGCCGATCGAGATGCGGTTCAATGAATTGATCGCCGGCGTGCGCCAGGACCTCGCCGTCAAGGTCTTTGGCGACGATTTTGAGGAGATGCAACGAACCGCGGGCAGCATCGCTAACGCGCTGCGGCGCGTTAGGGGCACGCAAGACGTGAAGGTAGAGGAAACGACGGGTCTTCCATTTCTGGAAATCAAGATCGACAAAGCGGAGATCGCTCGTCGGGGCCTTAGCCTGCTCGCGGTTCAGAACGTGATCGAGGCCGCGATTGGCGGTCGTGTTGCAGGCCTGGTCTTTGAGGGAGACCGCCGCTTCCAGATCATCGTGCGGCTGAACGATACGCTCCGCAATGATATCTCGGCACTGGAAAATCTGCCGGTGCAATTACCGCGGTTGAACGAAAATGCCGCGGCTGCTTCCATTCCTCTCAGGGCTGTGGCGACATTCGAACAGACAGAAGGCGCCAACCAGGTCAGCCGCGAGAACGGTAAGCGACGTGTCGTCGCAACAGCCGACGTCCGCGGACGGGACATCGGCTCGTTGGTGGCGGAGGCGCAACGGGCTGTCGATGAGAGAGTCAAGCTGGCGCCGGGAACTTGGCTCTCCTGGGGCGGCCAATTCGAGAATTTCTCGGTAGCCCGGGAACGGCTAATGTTCGTCGTGCCCAGCTGCTTCCTGTTGATATTCTTGTTGTTGTTCACGGCGCTTGGATCCGCGCGAGACGCCCTTCTGGTGTTCAGTGCGGTCCCGCTGGCGCTCACCGGTGGCATCGCGGCGCTGTGGTTGCGAAGCATGCCGTTCTCGATCTCGGCGGCCGTTGGCTTCATCGCGCTTTCCGGCGTTGCCGTCCTGAACGGACTGGTGATGCTGAGCCAGTTCCGGAAGCTGATCGACGACGGCGTCCCCTCAGGCGCGGCCATCAGCCAAGGCGCCCTCACCCGGTTTCGTCCCGTGATCATGACAGCGCTGGTCGCCTCGCTGGGCTTCGTCCCGATGGCTCTCGCGACCGGTACGGGCGCGGAGGTACAGAAGCCATTGGCGACAGTGGTGATTGGCGGCTTGTTGAGCGCGACGTTGCTGACGCTGCTGGTTTTGCCGGCTCTATATTCATATTTTGCGTCCGAGGAACGCGAAGCGAAGCCCGATCGGATCTTCAGGCCGGACCGCGCGGCGGAATAGCAACCCGAAGGGATGCTCTATGCTTCCGACAGGGTTAAGACCGTCGCCGTCTTCAAAACTGGCGCATCCTCGCGTCAGCATTCGGGGAGCTTGTCGCTGCGGCTTGAGGTTGAATGACCAACTTGACGCAGCACCTAGGCAACCAAGCGGCGCTCCTCTCGCCCTCCTCTGGATCGCCGCCCGAAGCCCTCTTCAGGAAGCGGGCCAGTGCGGCTTTTCGTGAATCCCGCGTAGGCGG
>NZ_JADPKQ010000442.1:0-3864 GCF_023074015.1 Bradyrhizobium sp. 142 | reverse complement strand
GCCCCGAGACCCGCATAATCCACCGAACCGCCGTATACGGACCCGTACGTACGGTGGTGTGGGAGGGGCGACGCCGCGAGGCGTCCCCCTATCCCGATTTGTCCCGCTGTCATTGCGAGCGCAGGGAAACAATCCAGGCTGTCTCCACGGATGCATTTCTGGATTGCTTCGCTGCGCTCGCAATGACGACCGTGGAAGCCTCTCGCGCTTTTACCTCTGCATGCTATATAGCTTCTAGAATGTTTCCAGATCTGACCAGCTTCGCATCCATCACGCGAATCGTCATCGACGATCGCTCGCGGCTGCCTGGCCGGTTCTTCGGACGCTTCGCGACCTCGGCAACGTCAGAACTTAGTCCCGCAGCTTAAACGCTGCGCTGAAGACGACTTTGTTGCCCCGCGCCTGATCGCGCATATCCGCTACACATTCCGGAGCTGACGCTCATGTCCAAGCCGACCACATTGTACGACAAGATCTGGAACGACCATCTGGTGCACGAAGCCGATGATGGCACCTGCCTGCTCTATATCGACCGCCATCTGGTGCACGAGGTGACCTCGCCGCAGGCGTTCGAGGGCCTGCGCGCCACGGGGCGCAAGGTCCACGCGCCGGAGAAGACGCTCGCCGTCGTCGATCACAACGTGCCGACCACCGACCGCACCAAGCCGAACCCCGACCCTGAAAGTATCGAGCAGATCAAGGCGCTGGCGGATAACGCCAAGGAATTCGGCATCGAATATTACAACGAGTTCGACAAGCGCCAGGGCATCGTCCACGTCATCGGCCCCGAGCAGGGCTTTACATTGCCCGGCACCACCATCGTCTGCGGCGACAGCCACACCTCGACGCATGGCGCATTCGGCGCGCTGGCGCACGGCATCGGCACATCGGAAGTCGAGCACGTGCTGGCGACGCAGACGCTGATCCAGAAGAAGGCCAAGAACATGCGCGTCACCGTCGACGGCAAACTGCCGGACGGCGTGACGGGCAAGGACATCATCCTGGCTATCATCGGCGAGATCGGCACCGCGGGCGGCACTGGCTACGTGCTGGAATACGCCGGCGACGCGATCCGCGCGCTGTCGATGGAAGGCCGCATGACGGTCTGCAACATGTCGATCGAGGGTGGCGCGCGCGCCGGCCTGGTCGCGCCCGACCAGAAAGCCTACGACTTCCTGCGCGATCGTCCCAAGGCGCCGAAGGGCGCGGCTTGGGATGCGGCGATGCGCTACTGGGAGGGCTTACGTTCCGACGAAGACGCGCATTTCGACCACGAGCTGCACCTCGATGCGGCGAAGCTACCGCCGATCGTGACCTGGGGCACAAGCCCTGAGGACGTGATCTCGGTGACCGGTATCGTGCCCGATCCCGACAAGATCGCGGACGAGGCCAAGCGTCTGTCGAAGCACCGCGCGCTGAAATATATGGGCCTGACCGCGGGCACGAAGATCACCGACATCAAGCTCGACCGCATCTTCATCGGCTCCTGCACCAATGGCCGCATCGAGGATCTGCGCGCCGCCGCCAAGATCGCGGAAGGCAAGCAGGTCTCGGCGAACGTCAACGCCATGGTCGTGCCGGGCTCCGGCATCGTGAAGGAGCAGGCCGAGGCGGAAGGTCTGGACAAGATCTTCATCAAGGCCGGCTTCGAATGGCGCGAGCCGGGCTGCTCGATGTGCCTCGCCATGAACCCGGACAAGCTGAAGCCGGAAGAGCGCTGCGCCTCGACCTCGAACCGCAACTTCGAAGGACGCCAGGGTTTCAAGGGCCGCACACATCTGGTGTCGCCGGCGATGGCGGCGGCGGCCGCGATTGCGGGCCACTTCGTCGACGTGCGGGAGTGGCGGTAAGCTGCTTCCTGCAATTTGAGCTAAAGCGCCAAACGATCGTTAATCGGCATCGCCGACATTGCGTCCTCGCGAGCATTTCGCGAGGACGCCCGCCATGGCCAACAAGCCTGAATATGTCGATCTGATCGGCGAGGCGACCCGCCAGCACCGGCGTCGGTCTGCGCCGCTGCGAGCCGTCCCCAGACCCGAGGTCGAAGAAACCTCGCGGCTCAGTCGCTGGCCGCCGGCGATGCTCAAGCAGTGGAAGCTCGAGACCTTGATGCGGTGGAAGCCGGCGTCGTGGAAGAAGGATTGGCTCTGAACCACGCGATAAACAAAGGGCGCCTCAGGCGCCCTTTTCATTTCAATCGATTGGCTGCTTACCAATAGCGGTACGGATGGTGCCAGCGATGCCAGCGGCAGATGCGGCGCGGGCCGTAATAGGTCCACACGATCCGGCAGCGGCGCGGATGGCTGTAATAGGGGTAGTAGCCGCCGTAATAGTAGCGCCGGTGGAAGTGGCGATAGCCGTAATGGGGGCGATAGACTCCGTAGCGATGATAGCCGCTATAGCGGTGAAATCCGCCGTAGCGATAGCCACCGCCGTGAAAGACCGGCGCGGCGCGGAAGCCGCCGCCGTGAAAGCCGCCGCCATGGAAACCGCCGCCATGGAAGCCGCCACCATGCCCACCGCCGCCGCCATGGCGAACCGGCGTGATCATGTCGTCGGCGACAGCCCTTGCCGCCGGCAACGCCGTCGGATTGATTGGGGTCATCGCTTCAGCGCGCTGCGCAGTCCCGGCCGACAGCATCAGCGTGGCAGTGGCCGCAAGACCGAGCAAGCGCATCGGGCTTGTCCCGAGACCGAAGATCCTCAGCATGGACTCCTCCCTGAATCTGGACAGCGGAGTTGCGACGCTCGTTCGCGGCGCGAACCATCCCTGCGCTCGCTCCAATCAGGCTAAGGGCAGCGACGTGAATGCCCCATGAATGAAGGACGTTCCGCGCACCGCGCTGCGGCCAGCGCAAGATGGGTAGCGCATTAAAAAAAGTGGTGTCAGCCCCGGCGCCAGTAGCAGCTCATATGCGGCACGATCACGGTGCCGCTGGGCCGGAATTCCTGAACGTAGGTCGCATTGCATTCGCGGACCGCGTCGGGACCCGGATTGTAGCGCGGGTAGACGCCGTCCGGGCTGTAATAGGGGGTGACCCGCAAGCGCGCCGGGGACCGCTTGCGCGGCGCCGGGGCGTCAGGCGAGGCCTGGGCCAATCGGATTTCGGGGCCGGCCGTCTGGGCTTCGGCGCTCCCGCAAAACGGCGAAAACAACCCCATGCAAAGTAGAACCAGTACCGCTGTTCCCGCCCGCATCGCACCACCCACCTGAAACGTCCCCATCGAGCCGCCGTACGCTCCCCGTTTTGGCGGCGCCCGTCAACCTCGCCGCGCTTATAAAGCCAGATGCATCGCCGGGAAACCCGGGCTAAGAGAGGGCATGTGGATGGAATTGAAAGCGCCCTCGCTGGCTGAGATGGAAGCGATGGCACATGACGTATTCGAGCGCCTGCCGGCGGAATTTCGTAAGCTCTGCGAGGGCGTGATCATCCGCGTCGACGACTTCCCGACCGAGGAGGTGCTCGACGAGATGGAATGCGAAAGCGAGTTCGACCTGCTCGGCTTGTTCCAGGGCGTCGGCCTGCCGCAGCAGAGTCTTGGCGACGTGGCACGGCTGCCCAACATGGTCTGGCTCTACCGGCGGCCGATCCTCGACTACTGGGCCGAGCATGATGAAAGCCTCGGCCATATCGTCCGCCACGTCCTGATCCACGAGATCGGCCACCATTTCGGCCTCTCGGACGACGATATGGCTGCGATCGAGGCGCAGGCGGATTAGAGGACAGTTGCCGCACCAAAGGTGCGCCCCCTCCCCCGCGTGCAGCAGGGCTGTCCCGGGAATGATTCACTATGCCGCAGCGCATGCCCGGCAAATCCAGCGTGAACCGGATACTTTCTGGTTGTCGAGACACAGAAAAGGGC
>NZ_JADPKQ010000500.1:0-3878 GCF_023074015.1 Bradyrhizobium sp. 142 | reverse complement strand
TCTGTTGGGCCATCCCCACTCCTCTCGAAAAAGGAGCGAAGTCCGGCTGATTCGCGGATCACCCAACGGCGTTCATCACGCCCGTCCACAGCCCTGTTACCCTGGTCGCCATCGACCGGAACAGGTGGTCGTCATCCACCGGAAACGGTGGTCGCCTTCAACCGGAAACCCTGGTCGCCATGGACCGGCGCGCGCACCCCGACAACTATCCTCTGAAGGAAAGCATCCAGGCCAACAGCATTTTGGGAAAGCCCGATCGAACGGCAGTGCGGCAACTCAGGACGACTGGCGCAAAGCGATAACGATAAACATGGTGCGGACGAACCCATTTCGAGCAGTCAAACCCCTTTCTCGGAAGTAGAGGAAGCGTCATGAACAGAGCGATCTTTTTCGTGTTCTCCGCTTGCGCTGCTGTTGCGTCTCCTGCTGCTGCACGGCAGCGCATCGACGCCACGACATTCACGCGCCTGGCCACCGGCAGCGATCTGTTCGAAATCCAGTCGAGTCAGCTCGCGTTGCAGCGATCGTCCAATCCGCGACTCCGCGCATTCGCCCAGCAAATGGTCAATGATCACTCAATGACGAGCGCTGCGTTGCAACAGAGCGCTCCGACGCTGACTGCATTCTCAAACCCGTTCGGCATGCTCGACCCACGTCACGCTGGGATGCTCGCGCAGCTTCCAGCAACGACGGGAACGACCTTTGACCGGCTCTACTCGCAAATGCAATTAGCCGGTCATCGTGAGGCTGTGGGGCTGTTTGCGACCTACGCCAGCACGGGCGACGACGCACGGCTTGTCAGCTTCGCGCGAACTACGCTGCCACGTCTGCGCCACCACCTGGCAATGGCGCAGCGGCTGTGAAGGCTGCTCCCAGGCTCTCGCCAGCGCCGCCGAACGGGTGCGCCAGGACGAACTGACGCGATTCTGAGACCGTCTCGGACGATCAGCTCCTGGCGGGCGTCCAAGTGGCTCTTTTTGAAACTGAACCCAATCTCTTCGTGAACCACGCGCGTCGTCGCGGTTTTCGCACGAGCATCGACCTCTGCCCGCATCAGCCTTGCGCGATTGATGAAGCAACGGGCCCATCTCGAATGCCGCATCCGTGACGACCGCGAGCGCTGTCATCTCGGCGAGACACTCGAGATCTGAAACGGCGGGCGTCCTTCTCAAGGAGGACAGAGGATCGCTAAGAGACTGGATGGCAGTAATGACGGCGCGTGCGACTGCCTTTAGCGGACGGAGGCGCTTGCCTCGCCTCTCGAATTGATAGCAGCGTCAACTTAGGTACCCAGGCGCCGGTGATCCGTGCGTCGACCGCGTATGAGCTGATGCGGATCATTGCTCGAGTGCATCTAACATGGGCAAACGGCTCTTGCTCTGCTGCCCGCTCTAGCCCGCCGTCTTCTGCCGCTTGTTCTCGCCTCTACGATTCGAAGTCGATTTCGAAGCTTATCCACCTCTCTAAGCTCGGCGATGAGCGCTTGGAGGCGTGCGTGCAGAACAGCACAGCTGTAAACCTGGCGAATATTGGTCATTACTGCCCCAGAATATAACTTGAATTAACCAGCCACCGATAAAACAGGACAATTGGGTAATCGCTACTTCGTGCGCCTAGTGAGCTATTAGTGTAGCCGCCAGATGCTCCCAGTACTCGGCCTCTGCGAGCAGCTTCCAGCTTCTCTCAGAATCACGCGCGGCGGCCTGTCGGCATAGCAACGCCATCGCGCGAAAGCGGCGCACAGCTTCCATCGCAAAACTCCCTGCTTCCTGTTTTCCCCAACCTTATTTTTTATTATTGCGATAACTCATCATCATTACTAGAGATAACTAAATTTGTCGTTTAGCGGCAGCCAGTTAAGTTCCGCCCAAAGCGTCAAAGCGGAACTATTTTCGCTTTAGGCTTCGCATCGGTTTCGAATGCTATTTGGTTGCGGCATTGTCGCGCGCGGATCGCGCAGCTCGGAATCGAGCGCAGCGCAATGGGCCATGCTGCGCCCAGCAACATGCATGCGAAGCGGCCTGAGTAGGCATGCAATGTCGGAATCCGAACCGACCGACCGCTCAGGGTCTTCTCTAGTTGGTCCGTTGCCCAGCACCTGAACCTTACTGGCGATCAGCCCGGCGCAAATGCCGGGCTCATTCGTCAAGCTCATTCCGCGGCACACAGCTTGAACGAACGACCAAGTGCGGGTCGCTACCTAGGCTGGATGCACCAGCGGCTTCGCTCGGAATCAGTTCTCGAGAAGGCTGTCATTTCCCTTCGGTCCCGCGATGATCTGACGCTCTGGGGTCTGCCGCGGGCGATAGCGCGACCCGCGCTGCACCGGGCGTTCGGACGGATTGCGACCGATCTTCGCTTGGAGCTCGATAAGATCGGTGAACACGTCGGCCTGGCGGCGCAGCTCGTCGGCGACCATCGGCGGCTGGCACGCGATCGTCGAAACAACAGTGACCCGCACCCCGTCGCGCTGCACTGCCTCGACCAGGGATCGGAAGTCGCCGTCACCGGAGAACAGCACCATCTCGTCGATATGCGCGGCGAGCTCCATGGCATTGACAGCGAGCTCAATGTCCATGTTGCCCTTGACCTTCCGTCGGCCGCCAGCGTCAATGAATTCCTTGGTCGGCTTGGTGACGACCGTGTAGCCGTTATAATCAAGCCAATCGATCAACGGACGGATCGACGAGTACTCTTGGTCCTCGATAGTGGCGGTGTAGTAGAACGCGCGCAGAAGCGTGCCGCGGGTCTGAAATTCGGTCAGCAGGCGTTTGTAATCGATATCGAACCCGAGCGTTTTCGCTGTGGCGTACAGATTGGCTCCGTCGACGAAGAGCGCAATGTTGGAAGCCGACATGATAATCTCTGAGCCGCACAGTGCCGCGCCGCGGGCTCCGTGCACGTGAACCCGCCAATGAAGCGGCACCAACAAAACTTAAACGACAACAATGCTATACCGCGGCTCATTAGTGTTCAAACAGTTTCGTGCGACCGAAAATAAACTCGGTGACACCTCAACGCGAGCTATGCGGGATTTTGGGTGACGAGGTGATCAGGCGGCGTGGTTTGCCGGCATGTGGATGACCTCGATGCCATCGTTGAATCTGACACCTGCGGTCACCTTCGGCAACTGATTTGTGCCTTTGAGCCGCCGCCAGGTCCTTGATGCCGCGATGACCAGCTTGAACACCATCAACTTGGCAGCGGTTGGCGACAACGAACCCTTGGTTCAGAACGAGGTGCATTCAATCCTGCACGCGCACCTGATCCCGAAGTGCCCGCATGCCGATCTTTTCAACGCCCGCGGCCGGGCGTGGTTGGCCGCTCAACAGTTGCCGGACGATGAACGCGCAGCGATCGATCGGCACGTCCGTGAACTTGACCGGTTGGCGGAAGACCTGGCCCTGCTCGACCGCGAAATTGCGCAGGACGCCATGGACGATCCCGCGGTCAATAGATTGATGACAATCACCGGCGTCAATCTGGCGGTCGCCGCCGGGATCGTGGCGGCGATCGGCGACATCGGCCGGTTCAACAGCCCCCAGAAGCTGGTGAGCTATTTCGGGCTGAACCCGCGGGTGCGGCAGTCGGGACTGGGAGCTGCCCATCACGGTCGCATCAGCAAGATCGGCCGCAGTCACGCGCGCGCCATGCTGGTCGAGGCGGCCTGGGCAGCGGCCAAGGCGCCCGGTCCACTGCATGCTTTTTTCGTCCGCATCCGCGCCCGGCGCGGCCATCAGATCGCCGCGGTGGCCGTGGCTCGCAAGCTCACTGTGCTCTGCTGGCATTTGTTGACGAAGGGCGAAGATTACCTGTGGGCGCGCCCAGCCCTGGTGGCCAACAAGACCCGCGCAATGCAACTTCAAGCCGGACATCCG
>NZ_JADPKQ010000014.1:0-3958 GCF_023074015.1 Bradyrhizobium sp. 142 | reverse complement strand
GTAACTCCGGTCGGGCTACGCCCTCCCTGCGTCACGAGCCCGGCGAAGCTCTCTCATCCTGATTGACGCTGCACTTCCATCCTGATTGCCGCGCCGCAGCCTCCAGCCCAATTCGCTTTACTGCAAAGCCAAGCCTCTCGAAAAACTCGACTAAAGCGTCGGGTTCGCTCGCGACCTTCGCCTCCTTCAGGATCTTACCCTGGGCATCCACAACGCAAACGCTCGACAGTTCCAATGACACGTCGATTCCGGCATAGTTCTCCACGGCTGTCCTCCGTCTCTAGATGCTTGGGGCCGACTCAAGTCGTGACCCCGTTTCATCATCTATCGGGGGACAGCCACCATCATGACCCCTTGCTCGGAGCAGGGCCCATTACGGCATCTAGTTAACTGTCGGACGCTTCGGCGAGCCCAATCAGCTTCGGCATCTATCATCGTCGCTCGTTGGGATTAACTCGAGCGGCGCTCTTGCGCAGTCGACGAAGATGTTGGTGCGGACCTCGGAAGAGACTAGTTGGAAGAACGAGCAGGCAGCTGCCTCTGGGCCTGTAGAGTACCATGGATACTGCATGGCCGGTACATCGCAGCGAGCGTACGCCCTCTTAGCAGCACCCCGCGCCGAGTTAGTCCCCCATGCAGGTCTATCCAGCGCTGAACTTCGGCCGGATACATTGAGTACAGACTCTCAGTGGCTGCCCTGTTTGGCAACCTGCTGTCGTGCGGCCCCGCGTCATAGGCGGCATGAAAAAGAAGCTCGGCGCGATGAGTTACACAAATCCTATCCCGAGGAATCGCACCCAGAACAATTGTGCAGGCCGACGCACAATATCCGTCGATTACAATCACATCGCCTGCCGCGCGTAGGGCCTGGTATCGCACCACATAATCTCCGATCCGGCCGCCAGGATCATCCACTATCCGAACTGCGGCGGCACGCGCTTCAGTCTTCACCAGCAGGGTTGGCGCTGAAACCGTCACCATACAAATCGCAACGAACACTCGAACCGAATTCACACCTAACTCCCGGGATATGAGAGCGGAGCCTCCGCCCGCGGACGACCGGATCGAATCGCTTGTATCGTCTGGTCGTTCTCGCCGAATCACCGAAAAACACGGTACCGGCGACCTTCGCATGCGTTGATCCAACCATCGGAACAAGCCGATCATATCAACGTATAAGGGACTTCGAACTGGAAGCGCGGCTACAACCCACCGAGCCGAGCCGAGCCGAGCCGAGCCGAACCGAGCCGAGCATGTGCGTATGCGGATGGGCCTTTGGTGAGGCTCGCATGCGGTGGGTAAAGCGGTGGGGGACCTTCGTCAATAAAGGGGTTTCACCCGTTGTTCTGAACTCGAGCTTCGAATGGTCGATAGCGGATGAAAACAATGGAAGAGAACCGTCCCTGGTGGGACGCTCGAATTCACATTCGAGTGGGACATTGAGAGGTTGTCTCAGGTGGGTTCAACTCCCGCTCTCTTCCGCCACTTTCTGCATAAATTCGCGGTAAATGGCCGGCATTTTGTTTGGCTATAGGGGTTTCAGAGGATCCGACATGAAGCACTCGCTCACCTCGTTGCACATGGTTGCATTCCTGATACTGGCGTTGCTGAGCGTTCCGGCGAGAGGCCAGGACCAAACGATTATTGTGGCGTCGACAACGTCGCAGACTCGGGTCTGTTTCGCTACTTGTTACCGATTGTTCAGCAGAGGACCGGCATCCAGGTCAAGGTGGTTGCGCAAGGCACGGGGCAGGCACTTGACACAGGACGTCGCGGCGACGCCGACGTGGTCTTTGTTCATGCCAGAGGAGCCGAAGAAAAGTTCGTAGCCGACGGGTCCGGTTTGAAGCGGTATCCGATCATGTATAACGACTCGTGTTGATCGGCCCCAAGGACGATCCGGCAGGTATTAAGGGCCGCGACATTGTGGCGGCGCTGCAAATTATAAAAGAAAGGGGCGCGCCTTTCATTTCCCGCGGGGACCGGTCCGGAACTCACCTTGCCGAGCTTGGCCTCTGGAAGGAAGCAGGCGTCGAACTCACGGGTCTGCGCGGTGCGCGGTACAAAGAGATAGGGCAGGGCATGGGTGCAGCGCTGAACAACGCCGCGTCATCGAACGCATACGTAATTTCAGACCGCGGCACTTGGCTGGCGTTTAAAAATCGGGGCGATCTTACTATTCTGGTCGAAAGCGATAAGCGGCTCTTCAACCAGTATGGTGCAATACTGGTCAATCCGACGAAATACGCTTCCGTGAATCAGGTCGCGGGCCAACGCTTCATAGATTGGCTAATTTCGCCGGAGGGACAAAAGGCAATCGCCGACTTCAAACTTGGCGGTGAGCAACCGTTCTATCCGAATGCAAATGACCCTAATGCTTGAGGGTCACGAACTGAACTCGCCCTTCCAAGACTCAAAACGAACGAGACTGAACCACTTCGGCTGGCAAGTCTTTGGAACCTGAAGCGGTCTCAGCTCATGCTCCCGGGCATGAAGCACCTCACCTGTGGACGCCCGTCGAGATAGTGCTTCCAAACCATCGTACGGCCGAAGCGGTTCGGTCCTGTCACAAGGGCGCCGTCTGGTACTTCAACCCATGCGTCGTCGATGCGCACCCGATAACGACCCCGATCCGATTCCCAATCCACATCGGCAACCATATAGCCGTCAGCGTCCGTGCAGCACTTTCCAGAACCCGCTTGAAGACTCTCAAACCATGGCTTCAGCGGAGAGTTTGCAAATCGGCCATCATCATGAGCAGCCGCTGATGTCGCGAGTACGGCTAAACCAAACGCCAACCCCGCAATTCTAGCCTCGAACATCGTTGGCCTCCACCATTTGCTTCGGGTGACGTCAGGTTTGCTCTGTTGAAGTCTCGGGTGGACCACTTGTCCGTCTCCAGGAGCTATCTTCCTATTATCTACTGGAGCTTGCGATGCGCCGGGCCTGCATAGGCTCCGTGCCCCTCCCGAATCCCTAGTGAAGCGCTGCCGTCATAATGGCGAACTGGCCTTGCGTATGCTCCATGTGCGTCCCGAATCCCCATCGAAACGCTCCCATAAAGACTTGCGGAACTCGTTGATGATGGTGTCTCAAAACACTGGGCTCCGATTCCTAACGCGGTCGCCAAGCACTGTTTCTCACTCGTAAAGCCGCAATCTGAACCGTGCGTATAGAACACCATGCAGTAATGCTCAGCCGACGGAGCCGAGCGTCCCAATGCCGGTTCGCTCAACAAAGAAGCGAAAAGCAAAATTGGAAGCGCAGCGGCCGCGGTCAACACCGAACAACGAATACTCTTCATCGGAATCTCCTCGACTTATCCAACGACCAACGTTGACATACGGGCAAGAGAAATCGATCGTCTATCGGCTTAATGCAGTTAATACGCGGGTATAGTTGAGAATGCCTGTTGGGACGAGGGCTGCAGCTCGTAGGCATTTGTGCTATCGGAATGCAAGCGCGCCATTGGTGCCAGCTCAAGGCTGCGGGCCATTATGGCAGCGCCAAATTGCCATGAATGAGAGAGTTCGGGCCGCGGTCTCGCCAATGGGCTGGAGATCGCCACAATCGCTTCGTTATGATCAGTCATACCTTGATATGAGCGACTTCCCGCGAATGTTGTATGGACCGATACGGGGGCGCACGAGAGGATCGTTGCGAGGCCAATAACTCTTGGCCGCGCAATAGGGTCGCTCCACGTGTGGCGTAGGGCAACGGGAGGTCGGCGGGACATGAGGCTATTGCGAATCTCGCTCGCGACGTGTCGAATGAGGGTGGAAAGTTTATCAAACGCAGGGGGATGTGACGTGCTCAGGAAAATATTTGCATTGTCGCTGTGTCTCGGCGGTGCGCTGGTAGAGCTGGTCCCGCTTGTCTGAACAGACTTTCCGCGTCGATAAGTGGAGCCTCTGCCGAGATTAGGCCGCCACGCGGAGCGGCGGAAGGTTGAAGTAGG
>NZ_JADPKQ010000408.1:0-3966 GCF_023074015.1 Bradyrhizobium sp. 142 | reverse complement strand
CTCCGGGTCGTGCTTTGCTGGTCCGCATTCCCCTTGGTCGCGGCCCTTCGCTCCACCAGCTCCTTTCGCAGATCGCTCTGCCTCGTTCGCCGGCTTCGCCGCTACTGTGGCCGCGTCCGACTTCCCGCGTTCGTTCGTCATCGGCTTCGGCTCCTCGCCTTCCCGATGCGGACCGAAGGCGCATGCCGCCTGCGGTCGAACGCGGGACCTCCCAGGTTCCGGCGCGGTCCCTTACTGCGTGATGGGGTCTTCGACCACGGCAGAGCGTCAGCCCCTCGCATAACGGAACCGCACATGTTGCCTTCGACGTTGCTTACCGCCTCGGCCTCTGCGAGTTTCTGTCTTTCGCGGCTCAATAGCCCACCCCACAGCATCGTTGTGTACGCTTCGCTGCCGCCGTCGCCGACGACACCGCAACACTCACTACCAGGCGCCCGCTACGGCTTACCCGGACCGGACTTCCACCGGTTGGACCGCGCCAGCTTGCCTGGCGCACAAGCAATCCAGAATGCCTCTGCGGCAGGATTCTGGATTGCTTCGTCGCCAGGGCTCCTCGCTATGAGGTCTGGACCTCACGTCACCGCATTGAGGACCTGATATTCCGGCCGGCGCCACACCTCGTCCACGATCACCTCCTCGATGATCCCGGCCGCCGTCAGCACCTCGGCCTCGCCGATATAAAGCGGCGTGATGCCAAAGCGCATGATGTCAGGTGCGCGGAAATCGCCGATGACGCCGCGGGCGATCAGGGCCTGCATGGCGGCATAGCCACCGTCAAAGGCGAAAGAGACTTGCGAGCCGCGGCTCTCGTGCGCGCGCGGCGTCACGAGCTTCAGCGACGGGCAGCGGCGTTCGACTTCGCTGATCAGGAGGTCGCCCAAGGCCAGCGACCGCGCCCGGACCTCCGCAATATCGACGCGGTCCCAGATATCGAGGGAGGCCTCCAACGCCGCCATCGCCAGCACCGGCGGAGTGCCGACGCGCATGCGCTCGACGCCGCCGGCGGCAGCATAGACGAGCTCGAACGCAAACGGCTTTGCGTGGCCCATCCACCCGGACAGCGCGGCGCGCACGCTATCGGCATGGCCCGGCGCGACGTAGAGGAAGGCCGGCGCGCCGGGGCCGGCGTTGAGATATTTGTAAGTGCACCCCGCGGCGAAATCGGCGCCGCAGCCGGCGAGATCGACCGGCAGCGCACCGGCGGAATGCGCGAGGTCCCAGACCGTGACTATGCCGAGGGCATGCGCTTTCGCGGTGAGCTTTGCCATGTCGTGACGGCGGCCGGTGCGGTAATCGACCTCGGTGATGTAGAGGACCGCGATCTCCTCCGACAGCGCCATCTCGATTTCCTCCGGCGCCACCAGGCGCAATTGATGACCACGTCCGAGCGTCGCGATCAGACCCTCGGCCATGTAGAGATCGGTCGGGAAATTGCCGGTGTCCGACAGGATGATCTTGCGGGTCCCGTTCATGTCGAGCGCGGCGGCAAGCGCCTGATAGACTTTCAGTGACAGCGTGTCGCCTATCATTACCGAGCCGGTCTCCGCGCCAATCAGCCGCGCGATGCGGTCGCCGACGCGGCGCGGCTGGACGTACCAGCCCGCACTGTTCCAGGCCCGGATCAGCTCATCGCCCCACTCGGCCTTGATAACGTGGTCGACGCGTTCGGCGACACCCAACGGCAGCGCGCCGAGCGAGTTGCCGTCGAGATAGATCACGCCGTCGGGCAGATGGAACAGCGACTTGGTGTCGTCATAGACGCGCAGCTTGGTCTCGGTCATGGACATCTCTAGAGGACGGTGCGAACGCGCCAGAGTTCGGGGAATAGCTCGATTTCCAGCATGCGCTTGAGATAGCTGACGCCGCCGGTGCCGCCGGTGCCGCGCTTGAAGCCGATGACGCGCTCGACCGTCGTTACGTGGTTGAAGCGCCAGCGGCGGAAATAATCCTCGAAATCAACCAGCTTCTCGGCGACCTCGTAGAGCATCCAGTGCGTCGCAGGCGCCTCGTAGACGTGTCGCCAGGCTTCCAGCACACCCTCGTTGAAGCTGTGGGTTTCGCGGACGTCGCGCGACAGTACGGCCGCAGGCATTTTGAGCCCGTTGCGATCGGCGAGCCGCAGCACCTCGTCATAGAGGCTCGGCGTCGCGAGCTCGGCCTCCAGCAGCTTCGTCACTTCGGCGTCGTGCGCGTGCGGCTTGAGCATGGCGTGATTGCGGTTACCGAGCAGATATTCGATCAATCGGTACTGGCGCGACTGGAAGCCGGAGGACTGGCCGAGCTGCGAGCGGAAGCGCGTGTATTCGCTGGGTGTCATCGTGCGCAGCACGTCCCAGGCGCCGTTGAGCTGCTCGAAGATGCGCGAGACCCGCGCCAGCATCTTCATGGCGGGAGCCACCTCGTCCTGCGCGATGGCGCGCCGCGCCGCGCTGAGCTCATGGATGGCAAGCCGCATCCACAGCTCGGTGGTCTGATGCTGGATGATGAACAGCATCTCGTCATGCGCTTCGGAGAGCGGATGCTGCGCGCCGAGGATCGCATCCAGCGCCAGGTAGTTGCCGTACGACATGCGCCGGGCGAAGTCGGTTTCGGCGCCTTCGGTTGCAGGATCGTAATCGCTGGACGTCATGACGGGCACTCTCGGTCGATCATCCTGTTGGCCACAATCAGTCGAAACCGATTAGGCGCGCCGTGATCGGCGACGACGGGTCCTTCAACCCGTCGATCACGGTGAAATGGTTGAGCCCGGGATCGATGACCAGGTGCGTCGGCACGTCGAATCCGGTCCAGACATTGGCCATCAGGTCGGACTGGCGGATGAACTCGGGCCGCTCGCCGCCGCCGACCCAGGCTGTGACTGGCGAATGCCCGCGCGGCAGATGCAACGCCGCGCTTTCGAGCGTCGCCTCCTCCATGGTCATGCGCAGCGTCTCATTCATCTTCGTCTTTAAGAGCGGGCGCAGATCGTGCAGGCCGCTGACCGAGAGCGTTCCGGCGATGCGGTTGTAGACGGCGGGTTCGAGCCGGCTGTCGTCGCACAGCATGCGTGTGACGAGATGGCCGCCTGCGGAGTGGCCGGCGAGCCGGATCGGTCCTGCGACGAGCGAGGCCGCCTTCGCGATGGCGGCAGCGATCTCGGCGGTAATGTCGGAGAGGCGCGCGGCGGGCGTCAGCGTGTAGCTCGGCAGCGCGACGCTCCAGCCGTGATGGCGGGCGCCCTCGGCAAGATCGGTCCAGGCCGACTTGTCGAAGCGCATCCAATAGCCGCCGTGGACGAACACGACGAGGCCCTTGCTGTCGCCGTCGGGCACGATCAGGTCGAGGCGCTGTCGCTCACTGGCACCGTAGGCGATGTCGGGGCGAAACCCCCTCAGCGCGGCACGATAGGCCGCCGCCCGCTCCGCCCACAGCGCCGGAAGCTTGTCCGAGCCCGGGATATGGGCCGAATTGGCGTAAGCATCATCCCAATCGCGCATCGTTACTCCCCGAGGACTCAGGCCTTGCGATCGCGGGCAGTCTGCCACCGGCAGGTCCGACATCCTAGTCTTCATTTTAAGCTTAAAGTATCTCGCGCCGCCCTCGTTTCGGGCACGGGCCGCAGCGGCAAGAAATTTCCTCCTCACCCTGTGAGGGCCGCGAACCGACGTCTCGAAGGGCGAAGGCCACCGGCCAGGTCTGCATCCTTCGAGACGCTGGTTGCGCAAGCTCCTCAGCATGAGGAACTCGCTTCACGTTCCGTCATTGCGAGCGCAGCGGTCGCGGTAGGGACGCTCATTGCTGAGCGCCCCCCGCACAGATCCGTACGTGCGGCTTTCCCGCATACGGCTCCCACCTCGGGTGAGTGACGGCGAAGCGTGCTCGCGGCCAAGGATGACGGATGTTGGGCCTGGGGAGGCAGTCACAGGCGAGGCGACTGATCGTCTCCCACCTCATGCCATCGGTCTGGCTGCGGCGCCGGAGCGTGCG
>NZ_JADPKQ010000460.1:0-4009 GCF_023074015.1 Bradyrhizobium sp. 142 | reverse complement strand
CTTGGCCGTGAAGTGCGGGTCATTGCTCTCGCACCAGGACTTGCGAACCACAAGGTCGATGTTGTGGCTGCGCAGGAACCGCCAGACATATTGGACGTCAACATCGCCCAGCGCCTCGGCCAGCAGAGGGCCGGTCCAGCGCGCAAACCCTTGCGGGGGCGGCTTATCCAGCAGCTTCAGAATCCGCCTGTCGGTCGTCTTCGTATAAATCGGCTGCTTGCCCGGCCGCGGCTTGTCTTGCAGCCCTTCAAGGCCACGGTCGGCATAGCGATGCCGCCAAAGGCTGACAATCCGCGGCTGGACTCCGACTTCTTTGGCGATCGAGCGGGTGCTGCGCCCGTCCGCCGCCAACAGAACTATCCGCGCCCGCTTCAAATCACGCTGCAACGTCACCGGCGAGCGGCAACACGCCTCAAGCACCGTACGATCTTTCCGCGAAAGGCGGACTTCTCTTGCTTCAGGGATCATCCATATCTTGAATCACGACTCACGATCCAAGAAAAGTGGGTACTAGTCGTAAGGGGATGTTGTGGAGATGCGCGCGACCTCGCACGGCCGGTTCTGTCCTGCCCAGCGCGCGAGCGATCTCGTCGGGTCGATTTCCTGCGGCGGCCATAGCTACCAACCGCTGATGATCTTCCGGCGTCCACCTTCTCACCAACGGGTAGCGTGACTGTTCCATCGCGCCAGCGGCGGTATGCGTTCTCTTGGGATCGGCGCCAGCGCTTCATGATGCGACCTCTTCGCCCTGATAGCGCTGGTGATAATTCTTCCTGAACTCCTTCAGCATCTTCGCCAGTTGCCAAACTGCAAACGTGGCCAACTCCAGTTTATGGAAGCTGTCTTCCCTCGCCGAGCAGTGCATGATCAGGTCGGTGGCAATCTCACCCATTCGGTCGAGGTCGCCGACCTCGCCCTCCATGTCACGGAATGCCTCTGCATGGCCCAGGTCGCTATCGTCATTGAGGATGCGATCGGATGGTGCTCCGGGAAATTGGACGAGGTTGTTGCTCATGCCTGCACCGCCTTCTCGGATCCTGCGGTGGCTTCGATGATCGTCTTGAGCCACCCGTCGATCCAGCCGAACACCACGGTGCCGTCCCCGCCCTCATAGCCCTCCTCAAATTTAAACTCGATGTCGTACGGCATGTACGTGCCATCGTCGCGCATTTGCCTTCGCAGATATTGGAAGGCAATAGCGATGCCGGCGAAGGTGGTTGGGGATGTGTTGATCAGGGCGACGCTAGTCCGGTCCAGAGCGTCCCGGGCATCGACGACGGCATCATCGAGCACGTCACGCTGCCTCCGCTGCTCTGCAGTCATAGCCAGATCCTCGAATTGAGAACGGACGTCTACCTCGCCGTCCCAGATCACCCTGGCCGCCCGGTGGCGCTCGATCGCCGCGAAGACTGGATCGGACACCGCCGCGGCGGCCGGCAATGCAATGGGCAGCACGGCCAGGGCGCCGAGCATGTTGCGTCGGGAATGGGCTGTGTTCGCGGGCTTGCCGCTGTTCGATAGTGGGTTGGACGGCAATCGAATCCTGCGAGCGGCCAGCGTGCCACGAATTGGCCGGGTCAGGTACAGACGTGTTTAGGGGTGGCGTGCTATGCACGCAATCAGCTTGGGTCATGTGGAGGGCCATCCTTTTGGCTCGGGTTAGAGCCGGGGCGGAAGTGACAGCTTCCCTTCGGCTTGATTTTGTGATAACCCTAATTCATGGGCAAGTCAATTCGTGTTATCACAAAAAAGAGACGCGGCCGACCGGTTACAACCGGAAAGGGCACGTTGATCGGCGTCCGGCTCCTCGATGAACCGCTTGCAACACTCGATGACTGGATTGCCAGGCAAAAGGATGCCGAACTAACTCGCCCTGAAGCCATCCGCCGCCTGGTCGATCTGGGGCTGAAGGCGAAAACGAAATGAAGATCGACAGCACAACGAGGGTGCCATGATTTCAGTTTTGATTGGGGTTTTAATTATCGTCGTCGTCGGCGCAATCTGCTTTTGGGCGATCGACAAATTCGCCACCGACAGCCGACTAGCAAATCTGCTCAAGTTGCTCGTAGTGCTAGTTTGCCTCGGCGCAATTGTGCAACGAGTGCTGCCGCTAACATATTAGCCAATGCCCCCGGCTGGGGCTGAAAGCGAAGGCAAATGACTGACCAGCCCACCGTTTCCCGCTTCATCCTGAGAAAGGGCGCGGTGGCGGGAAAGTGGATGATCTGGGATAGACGGATTCGCGGCCCCGCGAGGTTGCAAAGCGGCTTCGCTAGCGAATTGTCGGAAGAGGATGCTAGGCAGCTGCTAGAGCAGCTAACAGGGACCAGCAGCAGTTCCGATCAGGCAGTATGAAATCCATCCCCTTTCGGGGCGCCTCGGCGCGCCCGCGGCATGGTGGATTGCGGGGATGCTGAGCGATTTGGATTCGTCAGGGCCGGCCGGAGGCGACAGCCTTCAGGGTGTCCCCGGGAGGATTGCCATGTCGACACCAGCACCTGAAACGCTCGAACGCGAGAAAGATAAGCTTTTCCTGACCGACGCCGAACTAATCCGGCGCCTCGGTGTGCCGGAAAAGATCATGCGGCCTATGCTGCCCGGCCTCGAGAGCAAGTACGGCTTTCCGCGGAAGCAGGCCTTGTTCGGGGCCAGGCGGTACTGGCCCGCTGTGAAAGCGTGGCTGGACAAGCACAATGGGCTACCGGACCCCTCGAAGCTGGGTCGGTGATCGCTGTGGCCCTGATGTCAATCAAAGAAGCGGCCGCAGCACTCAGCGTTTCACCGCAGTGGTTGAAGTATTGGCTGGTTGAATTCCGTTCTACGTGCGAATGGGAAATCGTCTGAAATTTCAGTCCCCAGATATCGAGCGCATCCTCACACACTTGCGAGACCTCGAAGCGGCGCGCATTGGGCCCAGCATCAAGGCAAAAGCGAAGCTGGCCAGTCTCATGTCGCACGTCGGCGGCTACGACCACTTGGTCTCGGTCCGAGAAGCAGCGGAGCGCAGAAAACGTGAAGGTAAATCGAAGGGCGGGCCTCGCCGGCGCGTGACGCTGCCGGACTGGCCGAAATGAAAGCGCTTGATTGCGCCCCGCGGATGCCGCTCCTGAGTCGCGGCGGGTCAAAGGCCTCGGGCTGTCTATCCACCGCCTGTGAAATAGGTGGGACAAGCGCGAAATAGGCAGACACCACGCGCTTCGCGGGTACATCCTTATTCGAAGGTACGAATCAAGGAGCATTGATACTGTGTTCAAACAGAAGATCGTTTTCGTCATAGGTGCCGGCGCAAGCCGCGAATACGACTTCCCCTTGGTTCTGAGCTAAAGAAGGCGATTGCTGAGGCCGTCCGCTTTCAGTTTGAATATGGTTCGCGACTGACAGGCGGCAGTTATGATTTGCTCGACCACATTCGCCGGCACGTCAATGGGGTGATCGAACAGACGAACGAATATACCAGAGCGGCCAACATCCTTGCTGGTGCCATTCCGGCCTTCATTTCAGTCGACGAGGCATTGCACTACGTCAGCGACACGCCTCAAGCTGTGGAGGTAGGAAAGATCGCGATAGTGGATCAAATCGGAAAAGCAGAGCGAGAAAGCTCACTTGCTTTTGATCCGAAAACAGGGCGACCAAGGCAACTACCTGACGGCTGGATTGCCGAGATGCCGGTTTGCCCTTCTTACCTTCCCGAGCATTTTTCTCGATGTCAGCCAGCTCGAAGAAGCCCCGCCGCGCATGGGCAAAGCAAAACGCCGGCGTAATTGGCAGCACCTTCCTCTGCGGGTCGAACAGCGGCTCGAAGCCGTTGTAGCAATCGGCTTGCAGGATACCGGCGAAGGCGGCCAGATGCTTCTGGGGATGCTCGCCTCGTCGGTCGCTCGAGGCGTAATAGACCGCCGCCGGCGGCGCCGGCCCGGCGAAGGGCCGGTCATCCCGCACATAAGTCCAGATCCGCCCGGTCGTGCACTTGCCCTTCGCCAGGATACGGATGGTGGTGTCATCGCCATGA
>NZ_JADPKQ010000497.1:0-4091 GCF_023074015.1 Bradyrhizobium sp. 142 | reverse complement strand
GGGCGGGGCTCTCCAGTGCTACCACTATCCTCTCAACTGGCTACCGGTCTCTCGGCTCATGCTCCCGCGCAGCGGGCTGGAGCGCAGCGACTTTGTGCTTTGGCCCGTAGCGGAAGTGCTCGCACGCACCTGCAAGGTCAGCATTTAAGAGCAAAGCGGACATCACACCCTGCCGCTCCAGCGCTCGAAAATCCTCACAAATGTGGAGCGCACCACAAGTGGAGCCCTCCACGCCGTCGGTCTACGCAAATCATATTGCTGCGGCATACACTGGTTTCATGGGCAACCCCTTCCGAAAAGCTCCCATGCAGCAACTCGAAACCACCATCGTCTCGCTTGCGAAGCGCGGCGAACAGCTCGTCGCCAAGCGCGTCACGGCGCAGGCGGCGCTGGACCAGGCAATTCAGGCTCGCCGGGATACCCTCCTGTCGGCGGACCTCGAAGATCACCGGGAGCTCGACAAGCAGCAGGCTGCCGTGGTCGCGGCAACCTCGGACCTCGCGGGCATCGACGACGCCCTCGCCGTTCTCGCGCACCAGAAGGCGGAAGGCGAGCGACAGCTCGCTGCGGAAAGCGAGCGTATTAAGCGTGCTACGGCAGCAGACAAGTTGGCAAAGCAGGTGACCGCCATCGAGACTGCGTTGCCGGGCTATCTTGAGCAGTCGCGTGCTCTTACCGATGCCCTGTCCGAAATCGGCCATTGGCATTTCGAGAGCGGCCAGATGGCGGGCTTCCTCCAGAACACCATGGGCCAGATCGAAGTTGCCGCCAACTTCACCCTCGCGGAGCTGAAGGCCATGCCCCGCGCGATCCGGCAGGGTCGGCAGGCGATCACGCTGGCGCTCGTGCCTGCGAAGGTCGGGGTGGCTGAGCCGCCGCTCACCATGACAGGCTTTTGATGATGTCTGAAGGAACTCCGTCTGAGGAAGGCACCGCACATCCTGCGACCTCTCTCGGCGCCGCGGGGGTCGCTGCTCACGTCGATGGTGGCGATAACGGCAGCGCCCCCAATGCGGAGGTCGATGAATACGACAGGCTGCTCGCCAAAATCGGCCGCACTTACGACCAGGACTGCCGGGTCGCAATTCACGAGGCGGGCCATATCGTGGCTGCGCGCCTACAGGGCCACCCGCTGGGCGGCGCCACGGTGGACCCGGGTTCGGGCTTTGAAGGCCGCGTTTGGGGCGAGGGACACGAGGAAGCGTTCGCGGAAGGTCGCGGCGATGCCTCCGATGTTCGGAAAGCACTTGCCCCACTGATGCCCGAACCGGGCGAGGCCGTCAGTTCCGTTTCTGACGTATTCGCGAATGTGCAGAGCCATTGCATCGAGCTGGTAGCCGGTCGGGCCGCTGAGCGCATGCTGTTGGGTGACGACGACACTCCGTCTGCGGCCGATGATCTGCGGCAAGCCCGCGAGCTGGCGCTGCTCATTTGCAAGAGCGAGGAAGCAATGGGCATGCGAGATCGCGGCGCGCGATTTGCTGTTGCCCTATGGCGATCTTATGATGGTGCTGTCTACCGTCTTGCGCATCAAACGCACGCTGGACGCCGCCGAGATCGACGAGATTATTTTGGACGTGGAGACGCAAAACGCGTTGGCGATGGAGCATCGGCGCCGGGCCGAATGGCGCAAGAGCGAGCTAGAGGCAGCTCGTTTCCGGGCCGAATGTGAACCGTTTCCGGCTGCACGGTTGCGAACTTGTTCTCATGATCAAGTGTCGTAATCAACGATGCTTGTGATCTGAAGGCGCGGCGGATGTAACCGGCCTGATGATCTTGAATGGCCCCGGCGTGCAATATCGTCGGGGCCTTATTCATGGTCCCAACGAACGGATTACGAACGCAGAGGGGTCCATCTAAGAACCAACATACCGAGTTCCGAGTTTACACAGGCGGGTAGGTTCGTAGAGATGGGTTATGCGTCATGACGCGCATGCGGTTCATACGAAAAGCCTCGTTAAAGGCTCAGCTTGACCTAGAAGCTCAACAGCTACGTGATGAAGCGCGGTCATGCCCGCCAGGACACAACCGAGACAGTCTGCTTAGGAAGGCCCGGCAGAACGAAATCACGTCTCAGATAACCGAGTGGCTGACCTTGCCAAGATGGCAACCACCCAAGTAAGGCCACTTCAGAATGGTCAAGATGGATTAGTGGCGGGGCAAATTGGTGCCTATGCCAGTCGCTTTCGCGCTGGCGCTCTTTGAGAGATCGACGCAGCTTTGCGGGGCCGCTGCCGCAATTGCCGCCGCGGTCAGCGCTAGTTCAGCCTTCCTCCGTTAGCCGGGCCACAGGTTGACGGCTCACGCGGTCGAGTACGTGGATCACCTCATCTCTGTCCAGAACGGCATGCAGGCGCTCCACCGTGTGTGCCGCATCGAATGAGTTGGAAATCACACACTCTCTGATGATATGACGAGCATCCTGCACAACTCGGAATAGCACTTCCAAGTCAGGATTGTTCATCGCCTACTCCCAGGATTGTTCATCGCCTACTCCAGTAAAAGCAATTGCGTACTGGGGACGCATGTTCCTGCGGCAGATCACGACATTAGTAGAACTGCCAGTTATGGAAAAAATGGAAACCTTCGACATGATCGCGAGTTGCAACCGGAATTTCAGGGCACGGGAGCGACAATGGATGATGAGATGCTTCCGACGGTCGCGGCTAATAGCGTGGACGTTGTACCTAGCGGTGCACGATGATGTTGATCCACTGGACGCACGTCGCTGCACGCTCGAACGATATCTACGGCAACGATGGCAAGCTGGGGAATGAAACCCGGAAGAGCTGACGTGCCTAGGCTTGGCTCATCTCTCTCGCGTTCCGGGCGACACTTGGTAAATACGATGGGGGAGCTGAGAAATTTCGTCAGGCGGGTTGTAACTAGGAGTGCGCGACCTGACTTGGTTCTTGCGGCAATTGCCTGCCTTGTCTCTGGGATGGTCGTTCTGGCTCTGCGGTTTGTTTTCGGAGCGTGTCCCTGACGTGGCGTGATCGGACAACTCCTAGTCGGTTCTCAATCTTCGAACGACGCGAGAAAAAAAGCCCGCGCGGGGACCGGCGGGCTTTGAGGGGCTACCACTTCTGACGACCAAACCAATCGTTGAGTTCTTTTTTGGCTTGATCCTTTTGGTAGCCGTAGCGCTGCTGGAGCTTTCCTTCAAGCTGGTCTTGCTTTCCGTCAATGGCGTCTAAGTCATCGTCCGTCAGCTTGCCCCATTGCTCCTTCACTTTGCCCTTTACCTGCTTCCAGTTTCCTTCGATGCGGTTCCAATCCATAGCGTCCTCCTCCGGTTGGAGGACAGTCCAACGCGGCAGCACGAGCTGAGTTCGAATGGGAAGCCGATTGTGTCGCCGCCATAGGACGACCTCGTGCGCCGAGCCGAAAACCAAAATGGCTAAGCACCCGGCGGAACGTCAGGAGCGATCTCGGAATGGCTGTCGCCAAGAGCCCGCTCAACCCGCGACGCGAGCACGGTCAAGTGCTCAGCAAGTTTCGCGTATGAGGGCACATTCGGCGGCGTCGGTGCGGAGCTTCTCCAGCCGGACTTGCATGTCCTTCATCGGCGGCTCGCTGTTCCCTTGCTGGAACATTACAAATACCTTGACCACAAGTGAACACGGCGATCATCTGATTGGGATTAGCGTGCCGGGGCATGGCGGACGTCCCATCCGCCGGCCCATCGGACCGCCGGCCCCCCGTCCTCTCCCTCCGCCGCAAGGGGCCGGCTGGCCCGAGGCGGCTTTGCGCAACATCAAAGCGAGATCGGCTACTCCCGATAGGCTGGACCTGTAGCCGAACAACCTCTTGTCAGGCTGCTGAGGTTATGAGGCCCGGGCTGCCAGGCACACCGGGCCTCGCCCTAACTGCTGATCCGCGTCGTGCCATGGCGCACCGCGTGCGAGGTCTCTCTCGGGTCGAGGCGACGGGAAGCTCTACATGTCCCCCAAAGGGTACGCCGATGATCTCAACGCAACCGTGCGTTATGCGTACGCGTCCGGCCAGCACCCCAGGTAAGGGCGATGGTCGGCCGCGAAGCGCTTAGGCAGCGAGGGTGGCCGTGGACTGATGGTTCGCCTTCCAATTCC